>NZ_JBKKKY020000007.1:0-80460 GCF_046613545.2 Aphanothece microscopica RSMan92
CCGAAGCACAGGGCCTGGGCCGGGTCCTCCCTCTCGCCCCGCTCCATGGCCCCCCCCTCCCAGCGGCCGATCGCCTTCTCCTTGCCGCGCTCCAGAAAGGTCCAGCCCGTGTCGGGGGGCACGGGCCAGCAGGGCAGTCGCCAGGCCTCGCGAAGCGCCAGAAGGCGTTCGAGCTCGGCCCGGGCCGCCGCTGCCCCTGGGGCCACCAGGCGCAGCTGGGTCCCGAATCCCCGCTCACCGCGGGCGATCAGCACCCCTGCCTGCGGCTCCTGCTCCGCGGCGGCCGCCAGCAGAAGCTGGAGCCAGAGATCGAGGCGGTGGCGTGCCCGGGCGCGGGCCGGCTGGATCACCGCGACCGTGTTCCCCCACCAGGTCAGTTCCTCCTCCAGGCCCGCCCAGGAGGCCAGCCGCCAGCTGGGCGGGCCGAGGGGCTCGAGGCCGCTGTGGAGGTCCGCCCAGCGCTGGGCCAGCAGCGCGGCCTCCAGCTCGCCGCCACCCTGGGGGGGCAGCAGGCCCTGGCCGCGCTGCCGGCTGAGCCAGGTCCCGGCTTGCTCCAGGTGGGCCGGGCTTCCGTCCTGCCCCCCGGAAGCTTCCTCCAGGGCTTCCCGCAGGAGTCGTGAACGCTGCCGCTCGTCCAGCTCGGCGGGGTCGAGGTCTGCGGTGGCGTCGGCCCATTCGTTCGGCTGCAGGCCCAGGGACCGCAACCAGCAGGCCTGGGGCTGGATCACCCAGTGGCGCAGATCGGCGAAGGTTCCCGCCTCCCGCTCCGCCTCCCGCTCCGCTGTCGCCGCTGCCGGCGATGGGGTTGCGGCCAGTGCGCGGGGGGCTTCCGGTGGGAGGGGCTGCTCCAGAAGCCGCCGTGCCTGGAGCAGGCGCCGGTCGCAGCTGGCCGGTGGCCGGCCCGCCGTGGCCAGGAAGTTGCGTCGATCGAGGGGGTTGGCCGGGTGGTGCACGACCAGGTCGGGGACGTTGACTTTGCCGCCCAGCTTTCCCTCCAGCCAGCTGATCCACTGGCTCACCGGCGCGGCGGGCCAGAGCTCCTCTCCCTTGCGCTCATCGCGGCAGTTCCAGGTCACCAGGAGGTGATCCCGTGCCGAGAGGAGGGCCTCCAGCAGCACGTAGCGGTCCTGGTCGGCGGCGCTGGGGTCTCCCAGCCGGCGCTGCTGTTCGAGCTGGTGGAAGCCCGGCCGCTGGCGTCGCCGCGGGAAGCAGCCGGCATCGAGGCCCATCAGCACGATCACCCTGTGCGGGATCGCCCGCATCGGCTCCAGGGCGCTGATCGTCAGGGCGCCGCTGCGGTGGCCGAACCGTCCGGCGTCGGCGGCGAGCCGCTCCTCCAGCACCGCGGCCACCACCGGGGCGGCCACCGGCAGCTCGCAACCGCCGGCCACCTGCTGCCAGTCATCGATGGCGGCCAGCAGGGGCGGGAGCTCCCAGGCCTGATCCCCCCCGTCAGCGAAGAGATCCTCGATCGCAGCCTGCAGGGTCTCCGCCCAGGCCGGGCTGCGGCGCGGGTGGCGCAGCTCGCGCAGCCAGTGCCGCAGCCGGGTGAGCAGGTGGAGCCACCGCCCCAGCAGCTCGAGGCCCTGGTGGCCGGCAAACGGGGCCGTCTCCCCCGGCGCGAGCCCGGGGGCATCCGGCAACACCAGACCCAGCAGCAGCCGGTCGATCGCCCAGCTGAGGCTGCCGCTGGCTTCCCCGCCCCGTGCGTCGCCATCGATCCCCCAGCGGAATCCCACCTGCTGCAGGACACGGTGCAGCTCGGCCACCTCCTCCGGGCTGAGCTGGAACCGCTGGCGCAGGGGACCGCTCTCCAGCAGGGTCTCGAGGGAGCTGGCGGTCAGCCGTTCCCCCGCCTGCTGGAGCAGGGTGAGCAGGCTGCGGCCGAGACCCGCCTGGCTCTGCTGGCTGCGGTCGGTGAGGCGCCAGTCCAGCGCCACCCCGGTCGCCTCCGTATCCCCGAAGACCGACGCCACCAGGGGGGCGAAGAGATCGACCTGGGGAGTCATCACCAGCACGTCCCTGGGCTGGAGGTCGGGGTTGGCGTGCAGGAGCTGCAGCAGGCGATCGCGCACGATCTGCACCTGGCGGAGCCGGCCAGGGCAGGCGTGAAACTCGAGGGAGCTGTCCCCCGCCGCCCGTTGCAGCGGCTGTGCCGTCTCCGGTTCCGCCAGCTGTCGTTGCAGCTGCAGCAGCAGGGGGAACGGCTCCGCCCGCCCCTCCTCCAGGGCGGAGAGGGCGAGGGGATCGACGAACCCATCCCTCTCGGTCGCGCTGCCGAGCTGGCACGCGCCGGTGCCCTCCAGCAGCTGCTGGAACTCCGCCCCCAGACGGCCGAAGCGGGCCTCCAGGCCAGGGGCCTCCACCAGCCAGTCGCCCGCGAGGGGCTGGTTCAGGGCCACGGCGTCGGAGAGGGCGGCGCGGCGCTGGCTGCAGCGCTGCCAGAGGTCGGGGCAGGGGGTGAGCAGGTAGAGATCCACCGGCAGGCGGCCGCTGATGGCCTGGAGCAGCCCCACCTGGACGGGGGCCAGGCTGCTGAGCCCGAACAGCCGCAGGCAGCCGGGCAGCCCGGCGATCGGTGCCGGGTCGTCCCGGAGCCGGGCGATGGCCTCCACCACCCGCAGCCCGAAGGGGCTGACGGTCAGCCGCTGCCGCAGCCATCGCACCAGCAGGGCCTGCCAGTCGCTGCCGTCGTCCTCCCCGGCCCACCAGCTCGCCAGCAGCTCGGGTCTGTAGAGGGCGTAGTCGTCGAGCGCGTCGGCGATGGAGCGGGCCAGCTGCCACTGGGCCCGCTCGAGGGTGTGGCCGCCGCCGTCGCGCCGCTCGAGCCAGTGGCGCAGCGGAGCCGCTGCCGGCTCCCGCACCAGGTGGGGGAGGAGTTCCAGCACCGGCCAGACCAGATCGATGGCCCGCCAGGGGTCGGGGGCTCCACCCTCCTCGCCCAGCACCGTCTGGACGATCCGGCGGAGCTGGCTGCCCGGGAAGGGGTAGCGGATGTTGGCGGCGATCCCCCCCAGGCCTTCGGCCAGCTGCTCGCCCAGCCAGCGGCTGGTGGGCCAGGTGTTGACCACCACCTGCACCGTCTCGAACGGGGCCGGGGGATGGAGGCGCAACTGGGCGGCCAGGATGGCGGCCAGGGTTTCGGCCCGGTTGCTGCGGAAGACGGTGAGCAAGGCCGTGGGCTAGCTGGCGCAGGCCTGGAGCCCGGCGCGGAGGGCTGGGGCCCGGCCGGCCAGGGTCGCTGCAGCCGAGCGGTCCTTGGCGGCAGCGGGCCTGGAGGTGATGGAGGACAGGCTGAACCTGCTGGACATTCCTGAGACTTCCCGGGTCGAGCCGGTCTCGGGGCAGTAGGCCGAGAGGGTGCCCCCATAGCAGGCGCCGGTGTCGATCATCACGATGCGGCCCCTGGCCTTGCGCCGCACGACCTTGTCCGGTGTGTGGGCGATGATCACCTCGCCGTAGCGGCCGTCATAGGCCTCCCAGAAGGGTTTTCGCACCGTGAGGGAGGGTTCCCAGGTGTCGGGGTCGAAGCCCGCATGGGTGGCGACCCAGCCGGGCCCGCCGTAGGTGAGGGGCAGCGCGGCCAGGCGGTCGAGCCAGAGACGGCAGCGGCGATCGCCCAGCTGGCGGTAGGTGTCACAGCCGGCGAGGGCCTGCTGGGCCATCCAGTCGCCGCGCCGCAGCGCCGCCACCAGATTGGCCTCATGGTTGCCCTGGAGCCAGACCCCCCTGCCGCTGGTCACCAGGGACCAGGCCAGCTCCATGGTGTGTTCGATCTGGGGACCGCGGTTGATCACATCACCGCAGAGCACGAGCCGATCGGTCGGCGGCAGGCTCTGAATCAGCCGCTGAAGGGCGTCGGCACAGCCGTGAACGTCCCCGATGACCCAGTGCCGGGAGGGGACGGTGGGGGACGTCATCGGTCCGTTGCGTTAGGACCAGTGTTGCCTGGAATCCCGCCGGTTGTCAGCCCTCGGTTTCCCGCCATCGACGCCGTCAGCCAGCCGGACAGCGCTGGTACGGTTCGCGGCAGCCGGGAGTCCTGGGTCATGGATCTGCAGTCGTTGCCCGTCGTGCAGCGGGTCAATGCGCTGGTCAAGGCCCTCAACGGTGCCAAGCGCACCAACGAGGCCCTGGCCCGCTGCTCCGATGGCGAGGCCATGCTCGATGTGCTCCTGGATGCCTCCGCCAAGCTGGGCCTGGGACTCACCCGTCAACAGCTGAGGGACACGCCGCCCATCCGCGACTGGGTGTGGTGGAAGAACAAGGAAGCCCTGGTCACGATCGGCGACAACAAGCCCCGTTACCAGCAGGACGGGGGCCAGGGCCGCCCCCGTTCAGCCGAATCCCAGCCGTCTGAACCACCTTCTGAAGCTCCGCGCAAGCGATTTCTCGGCCTGTTCTGATCGACCCACCGTTCTGATCGCGCCACCGTTCTGATCGACCCACCGTTCTGATCGAACCCTTGGGATGGGCTCGGATTGGCCGGGACCTGGCGAGGCTGAAGGCTGCTCAGGCCAGGCTGGCCAGGGGATCGCCGATGGTGGCGCTGGGACTTTCGAACTGGCCCTTCAGCACGAACTCCAGCCGAAGCTTCAGGAAGGTGATGAATTTCTCGTCGCTGGAGACCACCGCCGCGGCCGGGCGGGGCACCGTCGCGGTGGTGGCGGCGAGTTCGGGGGCTTCGAGAAAAGCGGGTCTGCGGACCAGCCAGAAATCGATGGCCTTGCCCTGTTCCCCGTAATTGCGCACCCGCTCCCGCAGCACTTCCTCCAGGGGCTCCTCCACGGTGAGGAAAGCCTCGCTGGCGGCAACGAAGTGGTAGGTGCTCATGGCTGCAGGCTGCCGAACAGGGGGTCCCGGCGGGGATTCTGAACCAGCGCCTTCATCTCCCGCACGGCCTGCTCCAGCCCCACGGCCAGGGCCCGGGCCACGATCGTGTGGCCGATGTTGAGCTCCTCCATCCCCTCGATCGCCGCCACGGGCTCGACGTTCTGGTAGGTGAGCCCATGGCCGGCGTTCACCCGCAGCCCCAGGCTGCGGGCGATGAAGCTTCCCTCGCAGAGTCGGGCGAGTTCCCGGGGCTGCTCCGCCCAGCCGGCCTCCGCATAGGTGCCGGTGTGCAGCTCCACCCAGCGGGCTCCGCTGGCGTGGCTGGCTTCCAGCTGCCGCGCCTCGGCGTCGACGAACAGGCTGACGCCGATGCCGGCCTGCTGCAGGCGGCCGACCAGCCCCCCCAGCACCTCGAGCTGGGCGGCCACATCGAGACCGCCCTCGGTGGTGACCTCCTGCCGTTTCTCCGGCACCAGCGTCACCATGTCGGGGCGAACGCGCAGGGCGATCGCCTCCATCTCGGGCGTGGCGGCCATCTCCAGGTTCAGGCGCGAGCGGACGGTCTGGCGCAGCAGCTCGACATCACGGTCCTGAATGTGGCGGCGGTCTTCGCGCAGATGCACCGTGATGCCATCGGCCCCGCCCAGCTCGGCCAGCAGGGCGTAGGTGACCGGGTCAGGTTCGACGGTGCGACGGGCCTCGCGCACGTTGGCGATGTGGTCGATGTTGACGCCGAGGCTGGCCATGGCGGCGAGGAGGGGCCGCGGCGATCCTATGGAGCGGACCCGGGACGGCCGCACGGCCAACTGCCCGCCCGCTGCGCTTGGAGGCAGACCCAGTCCTTAGCGTTCGGGCCATGACGTTGAGCTGGGAGCGATCGGCGCGGATGGCCCAGACGGTGGGCGTGGCCAGGGGCCGGGAGCAGATGGTCTGCCGTGGCATCAGTCCATGGCTGGCTCCCCTGGCCATGGTCACCACCCAGGATCTGGCCCTCCCCCTCTGGTTCCGCAGCATCGCGGTGGCCGGTCGTTCCCACATCCCCCGGGAGGGCCCGGTGCTGCTCGCCCCCACCCACAAGGCCCGCTGGGATGCCCTGCTGCTTCCCCACGCGGCCGGGCGCCGCGTGACAGGTCGGGACTGCCGCTTCATGGTCACCATCGACGAGATGCGTGGGCTCCAGGGGTGGCTGCTGCAGCGGCTGGGCTGTTTTGCCGTCGACCAGCTGCGTCCTTCGCTGGCGAGCCTGCGCTACGCCGTGGAACTGCTGGAGGCGGGCCAGCAGCTGGTGGTGTTCCCGGAGGGCCGCATCCGCCGGGAGGGGGAGGTCATCCGCCTGCATCAGGGGCTGGCTCGCCTCGCCCTGATGGGGGCCGGCAGGGGCGTGCCCGTGCCGGTGGTGCCGGTCGGCATCGCCTACGGCCATCCCCGACCACGACCCTGCGACCGGGCGGCCATCCACTTCGGGCAGCCGATGTGGATCCACGGCGAGGGTCGGAACGCCGCCGTGGCCTTCACCCACCAGCTCGCGGCCTCCATGGCCGTGCTGGAGCGCCGGGCCGCCGCGGCGATCGGGCTGGAGCCCGAGGATCGAGCCCCCTAGAGTCTGCCGACATTCTTCCCATCCGCTGTGCGTAGGTCCACCCGCCGTCTGTGCGGAACCGCTCTTGCCCTGGCGGCCTGTCTGGCTCCGGGGGTGGGCCTTCCGGTGCTGGCCCAGCAGGAACCGGAGCGGTCGCTGGCATCCGCCCAGAACCCGATGAACCTCCAGGCGGCCCGCAACCTGCTGGCCCAGGGGGACGCCGCCGCGGCGAGCGGCAACCTGACCGAGGCGCGTCGCCTCTACGACCAGGCGCGGGACTACACCCGCCGGCTGCTCAGCTTCTACCGGGACCTGAGCGGTTCCTTCCGCGGCCTTGATGCCCGCATTCCGCGGGAGATGGATCAGAAGGGGCGTGAAGCCCTCGAGCTCCTGGCCCAGGCCAACCTGCGGCTGGCGGCCGTGTTCCGTCGCCAGAGCCAGCCCGAGGTGGCCGTGCCGTTGCTTGTCGAGGTGGTCAAGGTGATGACGCCCGCCACGGAGGAGGGCCGCAAGGCCTACCAGATGCTCGTGGAGATCGGGTTCGCCACGACGCCCTACACCGCCGGCCAGGCCGCACCAGCCGCCCGTTAGTTCGACCCCCTAGATTTCCGCGGTCCTGTCCCCACCCCGATGGTGCAACCTGAGCAGGTCAAGGCCGCCATCCAGCGCGCCATGCCGGATGCCGCGATCGACGTCGAGGACCTCACCGGCGGCGGCGATCACCTGCAGGTCACGGTGGTCTCCAGCGCCTTTGCCGGTCTGACCCGCATTCGTCAGCATCAGCTCGTCTACGGCGCCCTGCGGCAGGAACTGGCCAGTGAGGCGATCCACGCCCTGGCTCTGCAAACTTCAACCCCCAGCTGATTCCATGGATGCTTCCGTCAAGCAACGGATCGAGACGCTGATCGCCAGCAGCCCCGTCTTCGTCTTCATGAAGGGCACCAAGCTGATGCCCCAGTGCGGCTTCTCCAACAACGTGGTCCAGATCCTCAATGCCCTGGGGGTCTCGTTTGAAACCTTCGACGTGCTCTCGGATGGCGAGATTCGTCAGGGCATCAAGGACTACTCCGAGTGGCCCACGATCCCCCAGGTGTATCTCAACGGGGAATTCATCGGCGGATCCGACATCCTGATCGAGATGTACAACTCCGGAGAGCTGCGGGAACAGCTGGCGGTTGCCCTGGCCAGCTGATCTCAGCCCGGCCCTGTCGTAAGGGCCCTCGCCGGACCGTTCAGTCCCCCCGGCCCGGCCGAGGGGGGCCACGCCTCAGTGGCGTCCGGTTTCGAAACCGGATTCGTAGAGGCTGCGCGGATCCCCATCCGGCCCGATGAAACTCGAGGGGTCCTGGATCCAGCGATCCACCAGTTCTTCGAGCCTCCGCTGGGCGATGGGATCGAGCACGGCCGTTCGCCGCAGGGCATGCAGATAGCCGTCGGCATAGAGCCGCAGATCCGCAGGACCGTGGTAGCGGTGCGCCAGCTCCTGGCAGGCGTCACACAGCGACTGGAAGTGGCGGATGGCGTCGGGATGCTGGAGCGCGGTCATGGTGCGGGCTGACCCTGGGACCATTGTGGCCATCCTGCCTACCCTGCCGTCGGAGGGAGGACCGATCCTCACGGATCCGGTGACCCGCCCTGAACGGGGCGAAGGCGGCCGGTGCGGTGGCTGCCGGGTCCCCAAGGCATCAGCTGATACCCGTCAGACCTCGACGGGACCGTTAGGTTAGGCACACCCGGGGTTCACGACCCACCCGAAGGTGCCTGCCCAACCGCCTCCCACGCCGCTGAATTCTGCTGATCCGGCCAAGCGCGTGCTGGTGGTTGATCCCCATGCCACCCTGCGCACCGTTCTCGCCCAGCGCCTGCGTCAGGATGGCCACATGGCGGCGGCGGTGGCAACGGCCACCGAAGCCCTCGATGTCTGCCGGGACCAGTCGCCCGACCTGCTGATCAGCGCCGAGCTGCTGGACGAGAGCAGTGCCCTGCGCCTGGCCACCCAGCTGCGCTGCCCGGTGATGGTGCTCACGGCCCGCACCGGTTCGGAGCCGGTGGTCACCCTTCTGGATG
Organism: Aphanothece microscopica RSMan92; assembly: GCF_046613545.2. Lineage (NCBI taxonomy): Bacteria > Bacillati > Cyanobacteriota > Cyanophyceae > Chroococcales > Aphanothecaceae > Aphanothece > Aphanothece microscopica. The sequence goes on from NZ_JBKKKY020000007.1 coordinate 8,480, forward strand.
CCGGCGCCGACGACGTCCTCCGCAAGCCCTTCGGGCTGGAGGAGCTCGCCGCCCGCTGCCGCACCCTCTTGCGGCGGAGCTCCAGCGGGCTGCAGGAACGGGTGTGTGTGGGCCCGCTGGAGGTGCACCTGCTGCTGCGTCAGGTCACCCTCCGCGATCAGCCGGTGGAGCTGAGCCCCCGGGAGTTCGCCCTGCTCTGCGCGCTCCTGATGCCTCCCGGTGTGGTGCGCAGCCGCCAGGAGTTGCTCCGCATGGCCTGGCCACCGTTCAGTGGTGGTCCCCGCTCGGTCGACACCCAGGTCCTCACCCTGCGCCGCAAGCTCGAGCAGGCCGGTCTGGGGGAGGGCGGCGGCATCGAGACCGTCCGCCAGCAGGGCTACCGCTTCAGTCTGGAGACCCTCCCCGAGCAGGACGTGTCCGTGGGCCCTGATCTGCAGTCGATCAATTCGGTCGCCTGAATCGCCACGGAATCTGCTCGTCCTCGACCGGCCGGCTGAGGGACCCGCTCAGCTCAGGGAGCCAGGGGCTGCAGGACCCAGCCATGCCGTGATCAGTTCGGCTGCCAGCATGGCGGCGGTCAGGCCGGCCAGCAGCCGGTAGGTCCAGGGAGGACTGATCCGTCCCACGGCACGGGTGTCGAGACCGCTCGCCTCGCTGAAACGGGCCAGATACGCCTCGAAGCGTGCCACCCGCTGGGGCAGCAGCCAGGCGGATCCATCGCGGCTGCGCACGTAGTACACCCGGCCTCCCTGGCTTGTGGTCACGGGGGTGAGGCCGCTGATGGACGCCCAGGGCATCTGCCAGCCGCGGCGGAGCATCCAGGCGCACCAGGGGGGATGGCCCACCCGGATGCCGTGGCCGTCAAGTTCGACCCGTTCGCTGGTGAGGGCCACGATGGGCACCAGTCCCAGCAGCAGGGCCACCGTAAGGCCCAGGGTGGCTGCTCCTGGGGGGGCCAGCACGGGCAGGGGAGCCACCAGGGCCAGGTACAGACCCAGCAGGGTGAAGCGGATCAGGGGCGCCATCGGATGGCACGCGACGGCGTCCCGATCGCCCGATGGGTTCATCGGTCGTCGTCGGAGCCCGGCAGGGGCTCCAGGAGCTGGGTGGGCTGGTAGCGGCCGGTGAAGACCTCTTGCTCCCGCCCTTTCCAGAACTCACCCAGCCGCATCAGATCGGCGTGCGCCTCCTTCAGGCGGGCCAGATACTCATCGGGAGCCAGGTCATCGCGGGCTTCCTTGAGCTTGGTGAGTCGCAGCAGGTGGAGCATCCAGGGCTTGCCCAGCTCACCCCGCTGCTCCAGGAAGCGGGCCAGCTCCTCGGCGCTGGGCTGGGGCGGGGTGGGTGAGGCGCTGGCCATCCGCACGTGGCGACGGGATCCACCCTATGCAGGCCATCCCGCCGGTCGTGGCGGACGGTCGACTCAGGCCGGCAGTGCCCAGGGGTTGAGGCCGAGGTCCGCGCCGATGCGATGGGCGCAGGCGAAGCCGCTGAAGGCCACCGCGTTCAGTCCCTGGCCGGGGAAGCAGGAATCGCCCACGCAGTAGAGGCCCGCCAGGCCGGTGCGGTTGAAGGGCATCGGCAGCAGCCCGGGCAGGCGGAGGGCCGGTATGGGGCCGTAGCTGCCGCCGCTGCGCCCCAGGAAACGGCGGTGGGTGCGGGGGGTGCCGATCTCGCGGTGGTGGATCGCCCCCTGCAGGCCGGGCAGGATCGTTTCCAGCCGCTGGATCAGGCGCGCCGCATCGGCCTCTTTCTTGGCGGCGTACTGGCTGGGGCTCAGATCGAGCCAGGCCTCGATCGCGCTGGGGGTGAAGGTGTGGAGGATGTGGCGCCCCTCGGGGGCCAGGCAGGGGTCCAGCAGGGTCGGCATCGACACGAACACCACGCCCTGTTCGGCCTCCATCTCCTCCCAGCGCTCCAGCAGCAGGTGATGGCAGTGGAAGCCCTCGGGTACCACTGCCGCGTCGATGCCGAGGTGCAGCGAGAGGAAGGAGGACGACGGCCGGTAGCGCCGCCGCCAGGTGGCTTCCGCCGCCGGGGTGTGGGCGGCCTCCACCAGGGTGGAGCGGGGTGAGTCCTCTCCGGCGAACGTGTCCCAGCGGGTGGCATTGCTCACCACCCGCCGGGCACCGATCCGCTCCCCATCGGCCAGCTCCACGCCCACCGCCCGGCCCTGCTCGATCAGCACCCGGGTCACCCGGGCCCTGTAGCGGATCGCCCCCCCATGGCGGCGCAGGCCCGCCACCAGCTTCTCGGCGATCACACCGACCCCGCCACGGGGGTAGTTGATGCCGCCGGCGTGGCGGTCGGAGAACACCATGCCGGCGTTGATCATCGGGGTGCGATCGGCCGGCATCACCGACCAGCAGAAGCACTCCATGTCAATGAACCTGAGCAGCTGCGCATCCCGGATGTACTGGCGCGCCACCGCCCCCACGTTCACCGGCAGCCAGCGGGCCAGGCCCAGGCAGGCCAGCGGCGCCCTGAAGAACACCTTGGCCAGGTAGGCCGGATCCTCCAGCGACAGCAGCGGCATGGCATCGAGGCAGCGAAACACCTGCCAGCAGGCCTCGTAGAAGGCGCGGATCCCCTGCGCCTCATGGGGGAACAGGGCGGTGAGATCGGCGATGAACCGTTCGTAATCGCGGTCCACCGCCACCTCGAGGCCGCCGGGCAGGTGGTAGGCCAGCTGGGCGGGATCCGGGATGGTGTCGCAGTGTTCGCCGACGTCGGCCAGGGCACGGGTGAGCAGGTTGGTGTGGCCCTTCTCACCGAAGCCGAAGATCATCGAGGCGCCCACATCGAAGGTGTAGCCCTTCCGGTGGAAGCTCCCGCCGCTGCCCCCCGGGATCAGGTAGCGCTCCAGCACCAGCACCTTCGCCCCCTTGGCGGCCAGCTGGCTGGCCGTCACCAGACCCCCGATGCCGGCACCGATCACGACCACATCCCAGTCCGCCCGGGTCCCGCCGCTGGGGGAGAGCGAGGCGGGGGCTGGGGCTGAAGGAGCGGACGGTGGAGGCGTGAGGGTCACCGGGGAGGGCTGGAGGTGCAGTGACGCTAAGGGGCTCAGGGGGCCTCGCCGTTGACGAGCCACTGGCATTCCAGGGGCTCGAGTTCCAGCCTTCCGGCCTGCAGCGGTGGTGGCTGCCCGCCCTGCAGAAGGTTGTGCAGCTCCCCGGCCAGGCCGGCGTAGCGGCCCATCTCGGCCGGGATCGACTGGGGCCCCTCATCGAAGTTGGCGAGCACCAGCACGGTGCCCTCCGGGCGGCGGCGGGCGTAACCGAGCACATGGGAGTTGTGCGTCCACAGGGGCTGGAACAGGCCGAAACCGTGCAGCAGAGAGGTGCCCTTGCGCGTCTGGATCAGATGGCGCAGGCCCAGGAAGATCCGACCCGTCACCGTGGCGGGGTCGTGGCGCTCGCTGGCCCTGTGCCAGTCCATGGCAGGGCGGTTCAGCCAGCGGCTGTCGCCGGCCCGGGCAGGATCCTGCAGGTAGGCCGTGTCGTTGCACAGGCCCAGCTCGTCGCCCATCTGCAGCACCGGGATGCCGCCCGCCCCCAGGATCAGGGCGTGCAGCAGCAGGATGCGCCGGATCGCCCGATCGATCGCCTCCGCATCGCCCTGCTCCAGGGCCGTCTCCAGCCCGGCCAGGGAGGCGGTGGTGCCGGTCACCCGGGCATCGCCGCTGCTGGGGTCGGCCTGGAAGAGGGCACCGCGGGCGTAGGAGCCTGGAAAGGCGCCGGTGAAGAAGTCGCAGAGGAAGCGCCGGTGCAGGTGGGGGGTCTCGCCGACGGCCGCCAGGGCGCCATCGGTCATCGCCCAGCCGATGTCGTCATGGTTGCGCAGATAGTTCACCGGTGCGCAGCCGATCAGCAGCTGGGGCGCCTGGTGCATCACATGGGTGATCAGCTCGACCCGCCGGGTCGCCAGCGCACTCCAGAGCAGCACCATGCGCTGGTTGTTGTAGGCCAGCTCACACTGTTTCTCCACCGTGCTCTTCACACCCAGATAGCGGATCAGCGCGTCCGGCGGCACGATCGCCTCGGCCTTGAGGATCACGCCGGGAGCCACCACCCGCAGGATGGCGCGGAAGGCCTGGATCAGCTGGAACACCTCCGGCTGGTTCTGGCAGTTGGTGCCCATCCGCTTCCACAGGAACGGCGCCGCATCCAGCCGCAGCACATCCGCTCCGAGATTGGCCAGGAAGAACATGATCTCCACCATCTCGAGCAACACCTCGGGATTGGTGTAATTCAGGTCCCACTGAAAGCTGTGGAACGTGGTCCAGACCCAGCGCCCCGCCCCGGCCATGCCGGGAATCCAGCTGAAGTTTCCCGGCGCATCGTCCGGAAAGATCTGCGGCAGGCTGGCCTCGTAGGCCTCCGGCAGTGTGCGGTCGGGGAAGGTGTGGAAGTAGTTGAGATAGCGGGGATCCCCCTCCACCGCCCGCTGCGCCCAGGCGTGTTCGCGGGCCACATGGTTCAGCACCAGATCCAGGCAGAGGCTGATGCCCCGCTGGCGCAGATCCCTGGCCAGAGCGGCCAGATCGTCCAGGCTGCCGAGATCGGGGCGAACCCGGCGGAAGTCCTGCACCGCATAGCCTCCATCGTTGGAACCGGCGCGCGGTTGCAGCAGGGGCATGAGGTGCAGATAGGTCACCCCCAGGTCCTCCAGGTAGGCGATCTTCTGCCGTACGCCTGAGAGGTCTGCGGCAAAACGGTCGGTGTAGCAGGTGTAGCCCACCATGTGGCTGCGCTGGAACCAGTGGGGGGTGAACTGGCGCTCCAGATCGAGAATCTTCAGATCGTCCGGGCGTTCGGCATAGGCCGCCACCATGCGGCCGAACAGCTGGCCGAACTGCTCCAGGGCGTCCTCCCGCTCGCCGTACAGCAGGGTGAGGGCGTCGTAGAGATCGTCGAAATAGCGCTCGAAGCGCAGCCAGAACACATCCACATCGCGGGGCTCGAGCCGGCCCTCCAGCCGGTAGCTCTCCACCCTGCGCACGTTCTCGAAGGCCGCCCGCACTTCGGGGGCCATCACGAAGAGGTTCTGCATGGGCCCCTCGATCGATCAGGTCTTCAAGGAGGTGGCGAGCTGGTGACGCTCCCGCCAGAGGGCGAGGTCCGCCAGGGCCCGGTCGCGGTAGGCCCCGTACCGCCGCCGTTTGTCCCGGATCCGTTCCGGCAGCTCCGGCAGCAGGCCGAAATTCGGCGGCATGGGCTGGAATCGGTCGCTGGGAGCCTCGGCGATGAAGTGGGTGAGGGCGCCCATCATCGTGGTGGGGGGCAGGGCGAGGGGCTCCAGCCCCAGGGCCAGCCGGGCGGCGTTGGTGCCCGCCAGCCAGCCGCCGGCCACGGCCGCGGCGTAGCCCTCGGTGCCGGTGATCTGGCCCGCCGCCAGCAGGCTGGGCCGCAGCCGGAACTGCAGGGTGGGATCGAGCAGCTGGGGCGCCTCCAGGAAGGTGTTGCGGTGCATCACCCCGAAGCGCACGAATTCGGCGTTCTCCAGCCCGGGAATCAGGCGCAGCACCCGCTTCTGTTCGCCCCATCGGAGGTTGGTCTGGAACCCCACCAGGTTCCAGAGCCGGCCGTCCCTGTCCTCCTGCCGGAGCTGCACCACGGCGTAGGCCCTGCGGGCCCGGCGCACCTCGCGGTCGTTCACATCACCCCAGCGGGGATCCCAGAGGCCGATTGGCTTGAGCGGGCCGTAGCGCATCGTGTCCTCGCCGCGGCGGGCCAGCTCCTCGATCGGCAGGCAGCCCTCGAAGAAGCTGGCGTGTTCCTGCTCGAAATCCTTGAGCTCGGCCTGTTCGGCCGTCAGCAGCGCCTCGCGGAAGGCGAGGTACTGCTCGCGATCCATCGGGCAGTTGATGTAGTCGGCGTCGCCCTTGTCGTAGCGGGAGGCGCGGAAGGCGAGGCCCAGATCGATGCTCTCGCCCTCCACGATCGGGCTGGCGGCGTCGAAGAAGTGGCAGTCGGCGCGGCCGGTGAAGGCCCGCAGCTGCTCCGCCAGGGGCTCGCTGGTGAGGGGGCCGGTGGCGAGCACGGCGATCTGGCCGGGGCCGGGCAGGGTGGTCTGCTCGCGCCGCTCCACGGTCACCAGGGGGTGCTGCTCGAGAGCCGCGGTGAGAGCGGCGCTGTAGCGGCCGCGGTCCACGGCGAGGGCCCCACCGGCCGGCACGGCGTGTTGGTCGGCCGTGGCGATCACCACCGACCCCAGCTGCCGCAGCTCGGTCTGCAGCAGCCCGGCGGCCCGGTCACTGGAGAGGGCACCGAAACTGTTGCTGCAGACCAGTTCCGCAAATTCGGGGCTGTGGTGGGCCGGAGAGCGGCGCAGGGGCCGCATCTCCACCAGGCGCACCGGCACGCCGCACGCGGCGATCTGCCAGGCGGCCTCTGTGCCGGCCAGCCCCGCACCGATGACCAGGATCTCCTGGCCCCCCGCGGCCCGTGGACTCGGGCTGGGGCGAACGGCCTGGAGATCGACGGGAGACAAGGGCAGGGGCTCAGGCGCGGGCGCGCTTGATCATCAGCTGCAGCTGCCCCACGGCAGCCCGGCCGATGTGGAACACGGCCCAGGCGGCGGCAAGCAGGATCGGAGCGGCAACCAGCACCAGCCGTGCGTCCATGGGAGGGCAAGAGGAAGTGGGGCGATCTTAAGGACTGCCCCGGACGCTGGTGCCCCGGGATGGCCCGTCTGATTCGTTTCGTTAGGTCGCCTTGTCAGACCGTCTTGTCAGGCCGCCTTGTCAGGCCGCCTCGTCAGATCACGGGAGATCCCCAGACTCCTCCCAGGCGCTCTGCGGGCTTCGGCCGGCATGGGCCATGGCCAGCTGGCGGTAGCGCTGGGCATGCAGACGCTGCGCGGCGATGGCCTCCGGGGTGAGGTCCCGCCGGACCTGGGCGGGGGTTCCCATGACCAGGGCTCCCGGCGGGACATCCCGGGTCACGACGGCCCCCGCGGCGACGAGTGCGCCAGCCCCCACCGTCACGCCGTTCAGCACCACCGCCCCGATGCCGATCAGGCACCCGTCCTCGAGGGTGGCGCCATGGACGACCGCCCGATGGCCGATGGTCACGTCCGCGCCGATGCGGACAGGCTGGCCGGGATCGCCATGCAGCACGGCGCCGTCCTGCACATTGCTGCCCGCACCGATCAGGATCGGGCAGACATCACCGCGGGCCACGGCCGTGGGCCAGAGGCTGGCCCCGGCCGCCAGCTGCACATCGCCGATCACCACCGCCGTCGGCGCGACCCAGGCATCGGGATGGATCTGGGGATCGGGCCAGGGAAAGGTGGCCATCGCAGAAGGCTCCAGTGGGGCCATTCTCCAGGCCCCTGACTCTCTCTTGGAGGAGGTCGCCCCGGGGTGATACCTTCCTTGGGTGCCCAGCGGGCGCGGGTCGCTAGCTCAGCGGTAGAGCACTCGGCTTTTAACCGATTGGTCCTGAGTTCGAATCTCAGGCGACCCATGGATTGCTTCTCCAAGGCGTCGACGGCCCTGCCCCCCCTTCAGGGTCCCTGGCAGGACGCGCTGTCCAGCAAGCCTGGCCAGGCTGAGGGATGGCTCGCGGCAGCTGGAGGGTTCACCCAGAAGGGGTTGGCTCAGCCGTCCCATGGAGCCTATCCCTGGAGGGTTTGAGGTCCCCAAGGCAACCCTCCCACGCTCTGATCACGTCGTCGTGAGATGGCGACTTGTTGAGCGAGGTCAACAAACTTGGAGTTGCTCAGGAGGCCTCAGCACGCTCGCTAAGGTAGAAGAAAGGCAGGGTTGATTCAGGCGTCTGGTCGTACTGGCCCTGGCTGCTCCAGGGTTGTCGTAGGGGCGTCTCGCCCAGTCGTGCCCCGTCGTCGCGCCTTGATGGGCGCACAGTCGTCGTGTTGTTGTTGCGTTGCGTGTGATGGAACAGCTTTTTCTTCTCAAGTACAGCACCCATGATTGTTCTGTTTGTCGCTCCATGAGTGCGTTTGACGCCAAGGTTGCGGGAGATCTTGGGCTCAGCTTTGTGGATGTAGATCTCAGGAATCCAGAGGTCTACAGGCGCTACCGAAAGATCCTGCTGACACGCTTTCCCTACAAGCAGTCCCTGGCGCTGCCCACCTACCTGCTGGTGGATGAGCCGAGTGGGGATTTCTCGATCCTTGGGGAGGTCATCGGAGGTATGCCCGAGCAGGTGTTCCGTGATGGGCTGCAGGCGCTGCTGCCCCCCGACCGAGCCGCTGAGGGGGCTTCTGCGCGGCCCCGGTCCCTAGGCCCTGGCGTTCGGGCGACCGCTTAGATCAGTCCAGGCACAAGTCCAGGCCAAGGGGTTGTGTTTCCCAGGTCGGGTGGGGCATCGGCATCCCGTTCTGGTGCGAAGGTCAATGGATGGGCGGCCACGTCGTATGTGCTGACTTCGTCGAGGGAGACGTGATTCAGCAGCGTCGTCGTGAAGGCGAACAGGATGAATGGCAAGGAAAAGACAAAGATGAACCCAACAACCGCCATCCCCGCGTAGAGGTGCGAGGCTCCCATCAGGGCAAGACCTGAAGCGAGGCTGAGAAAAATCACGAGCAACCAGATCAGAATCTGCCCATAGATGTCTCCATAGGTCAAGGTGGAGCGAAGGTTGTAGCGGGAATGTGCGTTCATGGCTGAATGTCTCTCGAGACGCTCGTGGGATCTTGCTTTTGGTGCCGAAGTGCTGGCGTCGCTTAGGTGCTTTCGGTGCTGATGGACTTTTGGTACTGATTTGCTTTCGGTGCCTACCGATAAGAACAGTCTTTTCTGCTGATTTCTATGCTGCTCTCGGCCGCTCTCTCGATGCTTCGGCGTGTGGCTTGTTGCTCTTGCTCGGCCTGTTGGCTGGGCCTGTTTTGCTCGGCTGAGCCGCTTGTTCCTTCCTTCCACCAGCTTAGGTGTGCAGGGCGCAGGCTGTCCGGTGGCTCACAGGATGTTGCCCGGGGGTTTCGGATTGTTGAGTTGTGAAAAGCTATTGGATCTGTCTGCCGCGTCTGCGCTTCGGGCATGAACAAACCTTGATGGCCGGGCCTGAAAGCTGCCCCGGATGACGAATCTTCTCAAGGTCGATTCGCTCTGCTGCTTTGCAGTCCCCGAGGCTCATGGTGGGAGTGGCCAGCTTGACGTGGTCGTCACCCGCGGTCGTCACCGCTGGCGTCATGGTCATGGGTCCAAGGATGTGTTGGAGGAGGTGGCGGCGATGGCTCTGGTTGACGAAACCTGCATTCCCTGTCGCGATGGCGGTCCCACCCTGGAGATGGAGGAGCTGGATGAACTGCTCCCTGAACTTCCGGGATGGCGCCTCGTGGAGGGCCACCACCTCAGCAAGGAGCTGGAGTTCCCGGATTTCGCCTCGGCCCTGAGCTGGCTCAACAGCGCTGGCGCCGTCTGCGAGGAGCAGGGTCACCATGCGGATTTCCGGGTTGGATGGGGCTATGTGGGGATTGAAGTGTTCACCCACAAGGCCGGAGGGGTGACCCGAGCTGATGTGGTGCTTGCCGCCAAGCTCGATGCGCTGCCCTTGAACGCTCCTTCGCAAGCCTGAGCCCTGTCAGCGCCCTCGGCCGGATGGCTCAGCAGCAGCTGCTGCTGGCCTCGATGCCTTGGCGGTCCTGCCCTCGCTGCTCTGCCCCTGGCGAGAAGGGCATCACCCCGCCGCAGCCCGGGAACAGGCCGTAGTGCCGGCTGAAGTCGCCGATGAACGCGAAGTGCGGGGCCAGGCGGCTCTCGGCCAGCATGCGGAAGGTGTTGCCGCACACCTGAAACACCCGGCCCGTCTCGATGGCGTGGTGCTTGTCGAACGGCAGCAGGTGGGGGTGGCCGGCGATCGTGCCCCGGTAGATCACGGCCTGGCCATGGTCCTCGCAGGCATCCTCGAGGGCGTCGATGCGGAACAGGCGGTAGGTGGCGGAGTGGAAGCCCAGCGTCCCGGTGCGGGCCGCCAGGTCGGGATCGGTGATGGCGAGCGGTCGGTCCTCCACCAGCCGGGGATCCGGGAAGCCAGCCTGGCGGGCCAGCCGCAGGAAATCATTCCAGTAGAGCGCTCCGCCCAGGCATTCGCCGTAGAGCACGGGGTCGCGGCGCAGATCCTCGGGAACGCGTCGATCGGCGTAGACATCGGCGAAGTAGAACTCCCCGCCCGGCCGCAGCAGCCGGTGAACCCCCTCCAGCACCGCCCGCTTGTTGGTGGAGAGGTTCACCACGCAGTTGGAGATCACCACATCGAAGCTGGCGGGCTCCAGATCCAGCGCCTGGAGTTCCTCGATCCTTCCCTCGAGGAACTTCACGTTGGCGTAGCCGAACTGCTCGGCATGGAAGTGGCGGTGGGCTTCGGCCACGGCGAGCTGCTCGGCCGTCATGTCGACCCCCACCACCGTGCCGTCGGGTCCCACCAGCTGGGCCAGCAGGTAGACGTCGCGGCCGCTGCCGCAGCCGAGGTCCAGCACCCGGCGCCCCTCCAGCAGGGGCGGCATCACCAGGCCGCAGCCGTAGTAGCGGGAGAGCACCTCCGGATGGATACGGCTCAGCAACGGCCTCAGGGATTGCGGTACGGCACTGGCATCGCAGCAGGCGCTGGTGCGGAGATCGGCGCTGCTGTTCAGCACGGATCCGTAGTAGGTGCGCACGTTGTCCGTGACGGTCTGGTCGCTGCTGGTGCGCATGGCTTCGCGAGGGGGGTGGCGTGGGGGTGGAGGGCAGGCCCGAGCTTGGCTCAGCCGAGGGCACCGCTGCAGCTGGAACCGCTCCCGGCCGTGCAGCCGAAGCAGTGCGCCCCCACCGCGATCGGATCGCTGCAGGGGTCGTGCTCCAGCAGGTCACGCAGGTGGGGGCGCTGACGGGTGCGGCCGGCGGCGGGCAGGTCGAGCATCTGGTTGAAGTCGCAGTCGAACAGCTGGCCCTGCCAGTCCACGCTGATCAACGAGCGACACATCACCTGCTCGAGGTTGGCGTCGCGGTGATGGCTCCGCAGCAGATCCAGGTAGCCCTCGAGCTGCCCGCTGGCCTGCAGCACGGCGGCAAAGCGCTGTATCGGCATGTTGGCCAGGGCGAAGAGGTGGTTGAAGCGGATGCCGAAGTCCTGGGCGAGGATCCGCCGGTAGTCCGCCTCGAGCTTCTGCTGCGGCGGCGGCAGGCTCGGTCCCTGGGGGTTGTACACCAGGTTGAGCGTCAGGCCCGTATCCGGCTCCCCGTAGCCGAGGGCGTTGAGCTGCCGCAGGCCGGCGATGCTGCGCTCGAACACCCCGTAGCCCCGCTGCCGATCGACATTGCCGGCGGAGTAGCAGGGCAGCGAGGCCACCACCGCGACCCCCTCCCTGGCCAGGAAGTCCGCCAGATCCTCCTGGCCGGGTTCACTCAGGATGGTCAGGTTGCAGCGGTCGATCACCGTCACCCCCAGCCGGCGGGCCTGGCGGACCACCTCCCGGAACCGTGGGTGGAGTTCCGGGGCGCCCCCGGTGAGATCCAGGGTGCCGATCCCCCGGGCCTGTAGCACGGCCGGGATCAGTGCCAGGGTGGCCGGGTCCATGCTCTCCGTGCGGGTCGGCCCGGCATTGACGTGGCAGTGGCTGCAGCTCTGGTTGCAGCGGTAGCCCAGATTCACCTGCAGGCAGGTGAGGCTGTGGCGGTGGAGGGCGGGGAAGGCGTGGGTGTCGCGCACGGGCCGGATCAGATGCTGGTGAGCACGCGGGGCCCGAGGGGTTGATCCCCGCCGGGCCGGAGGGGCTCCAGGCTGATGCTCAGCCGGCTGGCATGGCTGGAGGGTTCGCTGGGAATCGGCATCGCCACGACGCCGTCGTTGTCGGGGACGACCTGGACGCATCCCACCTGGCGCCCGTCCACCTCGGCCCAGAGCCGGTAGACGTGCTGGGGCGGTGCCGGCGGCAGCCCCTTGAGGCGCAGCAGGTTGTAGCCCTGATCCGCCTGCACCACCACCTGGCCGGAGATCGGACCGCCCGGCGTGTCGCCCTCGAGGACCATGGTGCGGTTCACCCGCAGGCTCGGCGCGGTCGCGGCAGGGGGGCTCTGCTGGGCCAGTTGGTGCCGCAGCTGCTGCACCTGGAGGCCCGTCACGATCAGCCCACCGGCCAGGGCGGCCATCACCAGGCGACTCCAGGACGGTGCCGGGGAGCGGTGCCGCGTTGGCGGCTGTTCCGCCGGCGCGAGCAGCCGCTGCCGCAGACGGGCCGGGGGCTGGGCCTGGGCCGGCAGGCCGAGCGGGAGCAGCTGCAGGGTGGTGGCGAGTTCGTCGAGACGGCGCTGCAGGGAGGGATCGGCGGCCAGCTGCTGGCGCAGGGACGCCTGTTCGGCTTCATCGAGATCCCCCAGGGCATGGCCGGCCAGGAGCTCGTCGATCGGCGGGAGATCGGAGTGGGTCATCACGGGCGGGCTGGGGGATCGGCGGGGAGGTCGTGGAAGTCGGCCATGTGATGCCGCAGGGCCAGCAGCCCCTGGCGGGAGCGGGTCTTCACCGTGCCCAGGGGGATCTGCAGCCGTTCGGCCACGGCGGACTGGCTCAGGCCTTGGTAGTAGGCCAGTTCGAGCACCTGGCGTTGCTTCGGATCGATCTGCTCCAGGGCGTGGCGCATCCGTTCGCCCAGGTCCGTCAGTTCGGCCCAGTGCTGGGCGGCCGGTTCGTCGCGGCCCAGCAGCTGGGCCGACCACTGCTGCAGGATCTGCCAGCGGTTGCGCTGCTGGGCCAGTCCATTCAGGGCCATGGAACGGGTCAGCAGCAGCAGGTAGGCCAGCACCGGCCCCCGCCGCGGGTCGTAGCTGTCCTGGCGCCAGTAGCGCACGAACACATCGTGGACGAGATCCTCGGCGGCCTGGCTGTTGCGGCAGAGCCGCAGGGCCAGGCGGTAGACGGCCGGACTGCAGGCGTCGTACAGGGCGGCCCGGTCCTGGTGGTCGAGGGGGGGTGGCGCCGGCGCCGCGGCTGGAGGCCCCTGGCCGGGGGTGGGAATGGTCGGCTCCAGGCCCATGAACTGCGCGGGGTCGTCTGGCCTGTCTACCGGTGGAGGCGGCCGCCGGATTGGCCTCAGCTGGCGGGCGAGCGATCCAGCACCAGCAGCAGCCCCCCCACGATGGCCAGGTTCTTCAGCAGTTGGATGCGTTGCTGGGGATCGCCCACCTCGCCATGGAACAGCAGGGTGGTCGGCACCAGGAAGGCCAGCAGCAGCAGCGCCCCCAGGCGGGTGCGGAAGCCCCCGATCACCAGCACCGATCCCGCCGCCATCAGGAGCATGGCCGCACCGAGCAGCAGCGGGGCCATGGGCAGGCCGCGGTTCGCGATCACCGCGGTCGCGGCCGGGACGTCCATCAGCTTGCCGACCACCGCATGCACGAACACCAGGCCGATCAGGAGCCGGCCCAGGGGATCCAGCCAGGCGGGCCGGTGCGGGGAACGGCGGACCTGGGAGCGGGACGACGCAGCCATGGGGGAGGGAGCGGCAGTGGGGGTTGCAGTGGGGTGGTGGCCCGGTGGGGTGGTGGCGGTGGGCGTGGGACCTGGTCGCCGGGGGCGTCAGGCCGGCGTGGTGCCGGGGGCCTGGGCCGCGGGGTCGCGACGGAACAACCCGTCGAGGTAATGGCGGGCGACCGCACGGTCCTGGCACCCCTGCTGGAACAGGAAGCCCGCCAGGGCCGCCTGCATCAGGCGGTACTGGTCCCACTGGGGATGGGTGTGGACGAACTCCCGCATCGCCTCGAACAGATCCTCCGGAAACTGGTTCTCGACGGACACGTGGGCGGGGGGGTGATCGGGAACCTGGGTCACACAGCTCATCGCGCTTCCCCTCCATGACGCCATGGCGGGCGGCTCCCGTCAAAGCCGGCGGTGCACCCCCCATCCCACTGGGACCTACGGCGGGAATCGAGTGCTGGCAGCGGCTCGGCGCCACCTGCGAAGCCCAGCGTCCCGGGGCGATGCCGGCTCAGGGCTGGCCGTCAACGGGAGAGGCCTTTTCCCCGGAGCCTGCGCCCGGGCCGGGTGGCCGTGCGGCGACCGGGGAGAGCCGCCTGGGGAAAACACCGGGTCCTGCTGGGGAAAAACGCCGGCAGGGGCGGAAAAGCCTGACTGCTAAGCATTGGTGATCGGTCGCACCCCCAGTGATCCGGGTGGTCCTCCGAGTTCCGCTCCTGGTATCAACTGCGGCAATCGATGGGGGGGGTGGGGGGCTTGGCTGACCTTCATCCCCTGACCTTTCCCATGCCTGCCACCGCACGGCTGAATGCCATCGAGTCGATCCTGGCCCGCTCGCCGGTGCAGACCCAGCCGCCAGCTCCCCTGGAGGAGCTCTGGGCCAGTGACGTCTTCACCCTGGAGAAGATGAAGTCGGCCCTGCCGAAGACCGTCTTCAAGTCGATCCAGCGCTCGATCAAGGAGGGGACCAAGCTCGACGCCTCCGTGGCCGACGTGGTCGCCCAGGCGATGAAGGACTGGGCCACCAGCCGCGGCGCCCTGTATTACGCCCACGTCTTCTACCCGCTCACCAACCTCACGGCCGAGAAGCACGATGGCTTCATCTCCCCCCAGGGAGATGGCACGGCGATCACCGAGTTCACCGGCAAGCTGCTGGTGCAGGGGGAACCGGACGGCTCGTCCTTCCCCAACGGCGGCATCCGCTCGACCTTCGAGGCCCGCGGCTACACGGCCTGGGACGCCACCAGTCCCGCCTACCTGATGGATACCCCCAACGGGGTCACCCTGTGCATCCCCACGGTGTTCGTGTCCTGGACCGGCGAGGCCCTCGACAAGAAAACCCCCCTGCTGCGCTCGAACGCGGCCATGAACCGCCAGGCCCAGCGGCTGCTGCGCCTGCTCGGTGAAACCGAGGTCGCCCCGGTGAACTCCAGCTGCGGGGCCGAGCAGGAGTATTTCCTGGTCGACGCGGCCTTCACGGCCCTGCGTCCCGACCTCCAACTGGCCGGGCGCACCCTGGTCGGCGCGCCGCCGGCCAAGGGCCAGCAGTTCGATGACCACTACTTCGGGGCCATCCCCGAGCGGGTGCAGGTGTACATGCAGGATGTGGAGCGTCAGCTCTACAGGCTCGGCATCCCCGCCAAGACCCGCCACAACGAGGTGGCCCCCGGTCAGTTCGAGATCGCGCCCTTCTTCGAAGCGGCCAACGTCGCCACGGACCATCAGCAGCTCACCATGACGGTGCTGAAGGCCACCGCCAAGAAGCACGGCTTCACCTGTCTGCTGCATGAGAAGCCGTTCGCCGGCGTGAACGGCAGCGGCAAGCACGTCAACTGGTCGATCGGCAACGCCACCCAGGGCAACCTGCTGGATCCCGGCCACACCCCCCACGAGAATCTCCAGTTCCTGCTGTTCTGTGCCGCGGTGATTCGCGGCGTTCATTGCTTCGGCCCGCTGATGCGTGCCGCCATTGCGACCGCCAGCAACGACCATCGTCTGGGTGCCAACGAAGCTCCACCGGCGATCATCTCGGTGTATCTGGGCAGCCAGCTGGAGGATGTGTACAGCCAGATCCGCTCCGGCAATCTGCAGGGGTCCGCCCAGGCCGCGCTGATGTCCCTCGGGGTCGACACCCTGCCCGATCTCAACAAGGATCCGGGAGACCGGAACCGCACCTCCCCGTTTGCCTTCACCGGCAACCGCTTCGAATTCCGGGCCGTCGGATCCGGCCAGTCCGTGGCCGGTCCGCTGGTGGTGCTGAACACGATCCTCGCCGACTCGATCCAGTGGATCGCGGACCAGCTGGAAGCGGGGATGGCCTCCGGTGCCTCCCTGGAAGATGCGGCCTTCGCGGCCCTGAAGCGCACCATGGATCAGCATGGTGCCGTGGTCTTCGGAGGGGACGGCTACTCCTCGGAGTGGCATCGGATCGCCGTTGAGGAGCGGGGTCTGGAGAATCTGCCCACCTCGGCCGATGCGCTGCCGGTGCTGCAACGCCCCGAGATCCGGGATCTGTTCGAACGCCAGGGCGTGCTCACCCCGCTGGAGCTGGAAAGCCGCTTCGAGGTGTACGCCGAGCAGTACATCCTCGCCATCGAGGTGGAGGCCAGGCTGCTGCTGCGCATGGTGCGCACCCAGCTCTATCCGGTGATCATGGAGTCGATGGGCGGCCTGGCGGCCTCCCTCAAGGCCCAGAAGAAGGTCGGCCTGTCGCCCGATCCCTCCGTGCTCTCGCGGATGGATGCCCTCTGCCAGCAGATGCTGGAAGGCTGTACCGCCCTGGAGGCCGCCATGGCGTCCGAGGGGGAGGGCGTCCATGCCCATCTGCGCCACTGCGTCGATGCCCTGCTGCCTTGCATGGGGCGGATCCGGGAAGCCGCCGATGCCCTGGAGTCGCTGGTCGACGATGCCTCCTGGCCGCTGCCCACCTACCAGGAGATGCTGTTCATGCGTTGACCATGCGCTGATCATGCGCTGACCGTGCGCTGATCATGCGCTGAGTCGCACCCGGCCCGGCCCGCCGAGGCGGTGGCGCCCGTTTCGCTCCATCATGGAACCCTGGATGTTCAGCCTGCAGGTTCCGATGGAGACGGATGTGGCGCTGCCCCTGGCAGCTGGTCTTGGCCTGATCGGGCTGATCGTGATCGGTTCGGTCGTGCTGGTGCTGCGGCCCAGCGACACGCACAATCGCCAGGGCTGATCGCCTCACTGCCCGTCCCAGCGCCTTCGCCCGGTTACACGCCTTCGCCGGGTTACAACGCCTTCACAAGGACGTCGGTCGAACCTTGCGGCTCGTGCCGGCATGCGTCAAATCATGGACCTTCCGGGCGCGCGGTGGATGCCGTTTGGTCCCGCTGCCTATGACGGTGGTAGACGAGACGATCGCACCGCCGCGTCCCCTTCAACCCTGACCGGATGCTGGCCTGCCGAGCCATGCCCCGGTGCTCCAGTTCCTGTGGGAGATCCATCGATGCTTCTGGTTCCCCGCGACTGCCCATCGGCCAGCCCCGCCCGCAGCCGGCTCTTGGTGGGTGCGGCATTGAAGTATTTCGCCCGCCACTTCCGTCGGCCGATTGAGATGGTCCTGGTGGCCGAGGAACTGGGCGTGAGCGAGGCCTGCCTGGAGTTCTGCTTCGATCAGTCGCGGGGAATGACCCCGTTTGAGGCCCTGCAGCACCATCGCCTGAACAGGCTGTTTCAGGCCATCACGGCGCAGCCGCAGCAGGCCCTCGGGGCGGCGATCCGCGACTGCGGACTGCGGACGACGGCCGAAACCCTGGCCCAGTTCGAGGAGACCTTCGGGATCGCCATGCCGCTGTTTCGGCAGACCTGCCGCCGGGCGGCCGATGACCGCCAGTTCCGGAGGCACCATCCGCGGCGGGATTCCCTGGTGATCCCGGCCCGGCCCCGGCCGCTCAGGGCGATCCATCCCGGCAAGCCGCGGCTCGTGAGCTGAACCCCCCGACCCCCGGATGGACGGCCGTTCAGGGGGCCGCTGGGGCCAGCGGCACGGGCACCAGCACCGCACCATCCGCGCTGATCAGATGGCCGGCATCCCGGTAGAACCGGGGAGTGGCGAGCATCAGGCGCCAGGCCTCGGCGGCACCCATCAGGTTGAAGCGATCGCCGTGGTGACGCAGCAGGAGCTGGCGCACCAGCGGGTAATAGTTGCTGTTCAGTCCCGGGAAGACATGGTGCTCGGAATGGTGGGAGAAGTTGCAGTGCAGCAGGTCGATCCAGGCCGGCACCTGAAGGGAGAGGGAACTCAGCAGGGGATCGTTGTCCTCTGTAAGAGGGTTGAGTACGTGATTGGTGTAGATATAGGCCATGGCCATTGCGTAGCCAATCCACAGCGGTAGGAAATATCCCAGCAACAGCTGGATCGGTTGGAGGCCGATCCAGCTGATCACCAGCAGATGGATGCTCGCCACGGCCGCCAGCTCAAGGCCGATGGCCCGGCGCTCTGCGGGCCGCACTCGAAATGAGGCTGGGGTGAAGCCGGTCTTGGTGCTGTTGAACAGCAGCACGGCACAGGTGGTGCGGAAGTGGTGCAGGGGCCAGGCACTGGTCATGCCCAGCGCAAGAACCAAAGGGTTGACCTCCGAGGAGGGGGCGATCCAGTGGAACAGGCGCTTGCCCCAGCTGTTGGGTTGGCTGGCCAGGTAGCTGCGGTCAGGGTCCTGGAGGCCATTGGTGTGGCTGTGATGTTCGCGGTTGTGCACCGCCTGCCAGAGGGTCGGCGTCATCCACAACATGCTGAAGCCCAGCAGGCCCGCCAGCCGACGCAGGGTCCGCTGTCGGGGGCCTCTGCCGTGCATCAGATCATGGGCGAGAAAACCAAGCACCATGACACTGTTCCCCATCAGCACCGCTATGGGCAGCCAAATGAGCAAGGAGGGGAGGGGCCAGCGATCCAGTTGGCTTGCCATGTGCCATCCCAGCACCAGGATCGCCAGATTGATCGGTACAAGCGCCAGCCTGGTCGGGCTGGTCTGGAATGCCTCGCTCGGCAGCAGCGGTCTCAGCTGGCGGGCGAGGGCCTGGGGGCTACGGGGCGCCTGGGGTCCGGTGGAGAACTGGGCGGTGACGGAAGAGATGGAACGGTCTGTCAAGGAAATTCCGGAGGGGCCCGCGCGGGGCAGGTCCACCGATCCAGCTGCTGCTGTCGATGGTCGGGGGGGATGGTCGGGCTGGAGCCGGACGGTCCTACGGGCCGCCCAGACAACAGAAAGCCGCCCGCAGGGGGCGGCTCAGGGTGGGCACTTCCCGGGGGAAGTGCCTCAGGGGGTCAACTCACCAGCGGTTGCCACCGCCACCGCCACCGCCGCCGTAGGAGCCGGAACCGGCGAACTGGCGACCACCGCCGCCACCACCACCGGTGCGGGGCTCGGCCTTGTTGACACGGATGTTGCGGCCCATCCACTCGACGTTCTGGAGGTCGTCGATGGCCTTGGTCTCATCGGCCTCGTTGGCCATTTCGACAAAAGCGAAGCCGCGCTTACGACCGGTGTCCCGGTCGAGGGGAAGGCTGCACTTGCGCACTTCACCGTATTCAGAGAACAGGTGTTGAACGTCTTCAACCTCGGCGTCAAACGAGAGGTTGCCCACGTAAATGGTCATGAAATCTGGTCTGGAAACTATGAACAGATTCGTCGAAAGCCCTGAAGTAAGTCGCTGGCCTAGTGGAGAAACCTGGAATGGGAGCCGCCGTTTCGGAAGAAACCCGCTGAAGAGTGATCTTTGAATCCCTTCAACCCTACAGCATCTCTGTGGACGGTGCTCCAATCGGCACGGTCCCCGCGCTGCGGCGGATGCCGGCCCCATGGCGGATGCTCCCCGCTGACAGCGCCCCTCACCCTGGCTAGGGCTGGAGGGTCCGACGGATGCCGACCATGTCCAAAGCCCAGCTCAAGGCCTTCATGGTCAAAGTCGATGCCGACCCTGCCCTGAGGGCCCAGGTGGATTCCGCCCCCGACGCCGGCGCGGTGGTGGCGCTGGCAGCCGCTGAAGGCCACACGTTCTCGCCGGCAGCGTGGAGTCGTCATCTGCGCGAGTGACCCCGGTTGCGCCGGAAGCCAGGGCTGAAGCCCTGCTGGCGGGACTGACACCGGCCGAGAAACTCGCCCTGCTGGACGGGGACACCCCCTTCTGGTCGGGCATGGCAGACATTGCCCTGCACGACGCCTCGCACCGTCACCCCTGGCCGGCTGGCAGCCTGCCGGGGCTGGACCTTCCTCCGCTGCAGTTCGTGGATGGGCCGCGGGGGGTCGTGCTCGAGGGTGGCGCCACCACCTTTCCCGTTCCGATCGCTCGCGGCGCCAGCTGGGATGTGGATCTCGAGCAGCGCATCGGCGAGGCCATGGCCGTGGAGGCCCGCAGCTTCGGGGCCAACTGGCTGGCGGCGGTCTGCGTGAACCTGCTGCGCCATCCGGGCTGGGGCCGGGCCCAGGAGACCTACGGCGAGGATCCGGTGCATGTCGGTGCCCTGGGAGCCGCCATGACCCGGGGCATCCAGCGCCACGCGATCGCCTGCGTCAAGCACCTCGCCCTCAACTCGATCGACAGTTCCCGGTTCCGGGTGGATGTCCGGGTGGATGCCAGGACCCTCCATGAGCTGTACCTGCCCCAGTTCCGCGACTGCGTGGAGGCAGGGGCCGGCTCGGTGATGAGCGCCTACAACCGGGTGAATGGAACGTGGTGCGGTCAGCATCCCGAGCTGCTCACCGGAATCCTGAAGCGCCGCTGGGGGTTCCGGGGGTTCGTGGTGACCGATTTCATCTTCGGGCTCAGGGACGGGGTGGAGGCCCTGCTGGCCGGCCAGGACCTGGAGATGCCCTTCCGGATGATCTTCGAGGCGGTGCTGGCACCGGCCCTGGCCCATGGCCGCCTGCCGATCGGCCGGGTCGACGATGCGGTGCTGCGGCAGCTGAGAACGCGGCTGGCGGTGCCCACCGGTGTCTATCCCCGCCAGCTGCGCGGTTGCCCGGCCCATCGGTCCCTCGCCAGGGAGGCGGCCACCAAGGCGATCGTGCTGCTGAAGAATGCGCCGCCGTCCGCCGCCGCCGGCCCTCGGCCCTCCCCCTCAGCGCCGCTGCCGTTCGCCGATCTCCAGAGCCTGGCGGTGATCGGCGAGCTGGCGGCGGTGCCCAACCTGGGGGACCGGGGCTCCTCCGACACCCGGCCTGCCCCGGGGGTCGTCGTCACCCCCCTGGACGGCCTGCGCTCCTCCGACCCCCGGCGCCGGGTGCGCTTCGCCAGTGGGACCGATCCGGCGGCCGCGGCGAACCTGGCGGCGGGCTGTGAGGCGGCGGTGGTGGTGGTGGGGCTCGATTGGCGCGACGAAGGCGAGCACATCCATCCCGGTGACATCGCGCCGGTCCTGCGCCAGGTGCCCCCACCCGATCCGCTGCGGCCCCTGCTGGATCGGATCGGGCTGCGGAGGCTGTGGTCGCCGGTGGGGTGGCTGATGGCGGCGATCACGCGCTTCGGCTCGGCCCGGCCCGGGGGCGACTTCGCCGCCGGCGACCGCACCGACCTGGGCCTCGACCCCGCCCAGCAGCAGCTGATCCGGGCCGTGGTGGCGGCCAATCCGCGCACGGTGGTGGTGCTGATGGGCGGCGGGGCGATCCTCATGGAGCCCTGGCGGCAGGCGGTGCCCGCGATCGTGCTGCTGGGCTATCCCGGTGAGCAGGGGGGGCACGCCCTGGCCGATGTGCTCGATGGCCGGGTCTCGCCCTCGGGCCGGCTCCCCTATGCCCTGCCGACGGACGCCACCCACCTGCCACCGTTCGATCCCCGGGCTTGCCGGGTCACCTACGACCTCTGGCACGGTTACAGGCGGCTGCGGCGCGACGGCCATGCCGCCGCCTTCCCCTTCGGCTTCGGCTTGTCCTACAGCCACGTCGCGTATGGGGATCTCACGGCGCAGGTCGAGGCCGGGGGGGCGGAGGGCGGCAGCCTGCAGCTGGACTTCACCGTGGCCAATCGCGGGCCGATGGCGGCCGACGAGGTGGTGCAGGTGTACGTGGATCCCCCCGGCAGGCTGCTGGAGCGGCCCGCCCGGCTCCTGGCGGGGTTCACCCGCCTGGACCAGCTGGCGCCCGGGGAGCAGCGGCGGGTGACGCTGGGGATTCCCCTGCGGCGGCTGGCCTACTTCGATCCCCGCCAGGATGGCTTCTGCCTGGAGGCTGGCCCCCATGTGGTGCGGCTGGCCCGCCACGCCGAGGACGAGGGCCTCGCGGTGGAGCTGCTCCTCAAGGCCGGGGTCCTCGGCCCCTGACCCTGCCGGGAACCGGGAAGTCCCCCCCGGCCTGAGGGGTACCGTCCCACCGCTCCAGCAGCCGCTCCAGCCGCAGCCGGTTGTAGCGCTGCAGGGCGATGCAGGGGAGATTGAAGAGGGTGGCGAACACCAGGTTGATCACCACGCCCAGCGGGGGCAGCCAGAGGGCCGTCACCAGCCAGAACGGCCACAGCGCCAGGTGCACCAGCTCAGCCCGACGGGTCTCGACGACCAGCCGCTCCAGCCCGTCGCGATCCCGGCCCACCAGCCGGGCCTTGGGGATGCCTCCGGGCAGGGCTCCTCCGGCATCCGGCAGCCAGCCTTTCCAGGCGCGGATCGCCAGCTGCTGCTCGAACCGCCGCAGCCTCTCCTGCCGGGAGCACCGGCCGCGGGGCCGGCCGGGCAGCGCCGGATTCCCGGCCAGCACCCTGGCCGGAACCCGGTTGGCCAGCCCTCCCACCAGCACCGACCAGGCCAGCCAGCCCAGGCCACTGCTCAGCAGGGGGTCGATCCCCATCAGCGGGTGGGCACGCTGCGGCCCTTCCAGCGCACCTGACCCCGCTCCAGGTTGAGGATCGCCAGCAGGAACACCCCCAGGAAGAACAGCACCGGGATGGGGAAGACCAGGTTGATCCAGCTGAAGCGGCCCACCCGCCGGGTGATCACCAGCAGCTGGATGGCGAAGGCCGCATAGAGAACCAGGTTGGGCAGCAGGGCCGGGTCCCCGATCATCGGCCAGCCCAGCAGGGAGGCCGGCAGGCACCAGGCGGCCCAGAACAGCCCCGAGAGCCACAGCAGCACGCCCAGCATCCAGGGCCAGCGGACCTCCCCCGCCGCGGTGGCGAAGTTCTTGTTGAAGCCGCTCACCAGGTCGGCGATTCCGCCGGGATACATGCGGTATGCGATCCGCCCCATCCCGATCCAGGCGCTCACGGGCAGGTCGGCCCGCTGGTAGAGGTGGGCCAGGAACCAGTCCTCCACCACCTTGTCGGCCACGGCGGCATGGCCGCCGATGCGCAGGTAGTCGGCCCGGCTGGTGGCCATGGCCGGTCCGAAGGCCACCCCCCCACCGGGCCCCAGGGGCACGGCCATCAGGCCCACCAGATTGAAGAGCATCGAGAGCTGTTCGTAGGGCCGCTCCGTCCGGTGGTAGGGCTGCACGGAGACCAGGCCGCCGTAGGTCCGCAGGGCCGCCAGCAGGCTGGCGAGGAAGTCCGGGGCGGGCTCGGTGTCGGCATCGAGGAAGACCAGGCGCTCTCCGCTGCAGGCCTGGACCCCCTGGTGGAGGGCCCAGGTCTTGCCGCACCAGCCCCGCGGCAGGGGCGGCGGCTGCAGCACCCGCACCCCCGCTGTCCTGCCGATCGCGGCCGTTGCATCGCTGGAGTGGTCGTCGATGACGATCACCTCCTGAGGGCGAAGCGTCTGCGCAGCCAGAGCCTGCAGCAGCTTGGGCAGTGTCGCGGCCTCATTGCGGGCCGGGATGAGCACCGAGACCGAGGCCGAGTAGTCGTCGTTGGCGGTAGCGCCGTCTCCATCGGCGGCGGGCAACACCGGCAGCCACAGGCTCAACGGCCAGCCGATCATCCAGCGCCCCACGAGGGAAACGGCAAGCCAGTCCATCGGCCTGTCTCCCTGGGCGCCACCATGCTAGGCGGGTTCAGGGCCTGAGCAGTTCCTCCGCCAGCGGTGCCAGGGCCAGGGGATCGCGGAGCAGCTGGGGGTGGGTCAGCACCGGCAGTCTGTGGCGGGGACCGACCGGCAGCACCGCCCGCCAGCCCGGCACGATCGCCAGATCGACCACGGAATAGAAGCTGCAGCACTCCACCGTCTCGAGGGTCGCCAGATCGCCGTTGAGGCGCTCCAGGAGGGGGCTGCCCCACTTGAGATCGGCGATCCCGGCGGTGATCCGCCGCGGCCAGGGCAGGGCCGTGAGGGTGCCCTGCTGGGGACTGCCGACGCTGATGAAGCGGCGGGTCCGCCGGTGCCCGCCCAGCAGCTGGATCCAGGCGCGGCAGATCACCCCGCCGATGGAGAAGCCCAGCAGGTCCACCCGCTGCTCCAGGCCGAAGGCGGCCTCGATGTGGCTGCCCAGCAGGGCGGCGGCCTCGGTCACCGGGGTGGCCCCCAGCCGCAGCGGCAGGGCTGGAATCAGCAGCGGTTCCCGCTGCCCGCCGAGGCGCTGCTTGAGCCGGTTGAACACCGTGGGGCGATCGAGCAGCCCGTGCACCAGCACCAGGGGGGGGGAATGGGGGTGCTCCATTCCCCCATTCAACGTGGCCTGGGCGTGCTCTCGAGGTGGCCTCTGGCTGGCCTCCGGGTGTCTGCTCAGAGGCTGCGGGTGGTGGCCTCCACCGGCACCGGTGCGACCTTCCAGATGCGCTCGGCGTATTCCTGGATCGAGCGGTCGCTGGAGAAGAAGCCGCAGCCCATCGTGTTGGCCACGGACATCCGGGCCCAGCGGCTGGGGTCCTGCCAGCAGGCATCGACGTGGTTCTGGGCCTGGCGGTAATCGCCGATGTCGGCCATCACCTTGAAGGGGTCATGGCTGGTCAGGTTGGCCAGCAGGGGATGGAACAGGTCCCGGTCTCCCTCGCTGAAGTGTCCGGAGCCGATCAGCTCGATCACTTCACGGACGATCGGATCCTTCTCGATCCAGGGCATCGGGTGGTAGCCCATCCGATCGAACTCGTGGATCTGCTCGGCCGTGTGGCCGAACAGGAAGAAGTTGTCGGCGCCGACCTGATCCCGGATCTCGATGTTGGCCCCATCCAGGGTGCCGATGGTGAGGGCCCCGTTGAGGGCCATCTTCATGTTCCCGGTGCCAGAGGCTTCCTTGCCCGCCGTGGAGATCTGCTCGGAGAGATCCACGGCCGGATAGATCAGCTGCCCCAGGCTGACGCTGAAATTGGGCACGAACACCACCCGCAGGCGTCCGGCCATGGCCGGATCCATGTTCACGATCTCGGCGATGCCCACGATCAGCCGGATGATCAGCTTGGCCATCGCGTAACCCGGGGCGGCCTTGCCGCCGAAGATCACCGTGCGCGGGGGAAGGTCCTCGCCGTTGCGGAGCCTCAGGTAGCGCTCCACCACGTGCAGGGCGGCCAGGTGCTGGCGCTTGTACTCGTGGATGCGCTTCACCTGCACGTCAAACAGGGAGCTGTGGTCGAGGAGGATGCCCTGGGTCTGGTGAATGTGCTGCACCAGTCGCTGCTTGGAGGCATCCCGCACCCCGCGCCAGCGCTGCAGGAAGGCGTCGTCGCCGGTGTGCTTCCCGAGGGCCTGCAGATGGGTGAGATCGCGGCGCCAGTGGGAGCCGATGACGTCGTCGAGCAGGTTGGCCAGGGCCGGATTGGCCACGGCCATCCAACGGCGCGGGGTGACGCCGTTGGTCACGTTGGTGAAACGATCCGGCCAGAGTTCGGCGAAGTCGGCGAGCACGTGGCGGCGCAGCAGTTCGCTGTGCAGCTCGGCCACGCCATTGGTGTGGTGGCAGCCCACCACGGCCAGATTGGCCATGCGCACCTTCCGATGCGGACCTTCCTCGATCAGGGAGAGCCGGGCGAGCTTGTCGGGCTGACCCGGATAGCGGATCCGGGCCATGCGCAGAAAGCGGGCATTGATCTCATAGATGATCTCCAGCTGCCGGGGCAGCAGCTGCTGGAAGAGGTCGATCCCCCAGGTCTCGAGGGCTTCGGGCAGCAGGGTGTGGTTGGTGTAGCTGAGGCTGGCCGTCGTCACCCCCCAGGCGGTGTCCCAGTCGAGCCGGTGCTCATCGAGCAGCAGACGCATCAGCTCGGCCACCGCGATGGCCGGGTGGGTGTCGTTGAGCTGAACGGCGAACTTGCGGTGGAACTCCCGGGCGGGAAGGCCCTGACCCCTGAGGATGCGGAACATGTCCTGCAGGGAGCAGCTCACGAAGAAGATCTGCTGGGAGAGGCGCAGGCGTTTGCCCTGTTCCGGCTCATCATTCGGGTAGAGCACCTTGGAGAGGGTTTCCGACTGCATCTTGTGCAGCACGGCCTTGGTGTAATCGCCGGCATTGAAGGAGGCGAAGTCCAGGGCTTCGGGCGCCGAGGCCGCCCAGAGGCGCAGGGTGTTGGTCGTGCGAACGCCGTAGCCCAGGATCGGGGTGTCGTAGGCCACCCCGATCACGGTGTGGTTGCCGATGGTCACCGGGTAGCTCCACTCCGGGCGGATCACTTCCCAGGGGTTGCCCTGGGCCAGCCAGGAATCGGTGCTCTCCTGCTGCCCCTGGGTAGTGATCTGCTGGCGGAAGATGCCGAATTCGTAGCGGATGCCGTAGCCGATGGCAGGGAGCTCGAGGGTCGCCATCGACTCCTGGAAACAGGCCGCCAGCCGGCCCAGGCCGCCGTTCCCCAGGCCCGGCTCGGGCTCCTCCCGGATCAGCTCCTCCAGGTCCAGCCCCAGCTCGTGGCAGGCCTGTTCGGCTTCCTGCCGCAGCCCCAGGTTGACGAGGTTGTTGTCGAGGTGCGGCCCCAGCAGGTACTCGGCCGACAAGTACACCGCCGTGCGCACCTGGGCCTGGGTGTAGGTCTCGGCCGTGTCCACCCAGTTGTGCAGGAGCCGGTCGCGCACCGCCAGCGCCAGACAGCGGTAGTGGTCATGGCGGGTGGCCAGGGATGGGGATTTCGCCTGGCTGAAGAACAGATGCCGCTGCATGGCCTCGGCTAGGGCCCTGCTGCTGGTCTGGCAGGGGCTGGTGCTCGAGCGGAAGGATTCGGCCATGGAAGCCGCGGACGGCGATGGAACTGCTTCCGTTCTGCTGCCGCCTAGCAGGGGCGTGCTGTGGCGAGCACTACCAAGCGTGGGCCATGTGCGGGAAGCGGGTCATCGTGCGGTGCAGCCCGGGATCAGAGCTCGTTTTCCATGTCGGGCTGGATCTGGCAATCGCTCTGGGGGTAGCTGACGCAGAGCAGGGCGAAACCGGCGGCGATCTGGTCGTCGTCGAGGAAGCTCTGGTCGGCTTGGTCGACGCTGCCGCTCAGCACCTTGCCGGCGCAGGTGCTGCAGGCACCGGCGCGGCAGGAGAAGGGCAGGTCGATGCCGGCCTCCTCGGCCGCGTCGAGGATGTACGTGTCGTCGCTGCAGCTGAAACTGCGGCCGTCATCGAGGGTGATGGTGTAGCTGGCCATGGTTGCCCGGACCGTCCAGTGCGCTGAGTGACAGTTCAACTCCGCGTGCGATCTCCGGCCTGTCATCGCCGACACCATCGTCGCGAGTTCCACACATCACCGCGGCACCTCACTGCCGCGCCACCCCACTGCTGCGCCACCTCGCTGCCGCGCTCCGTCCGTTCATCAACCCGGGGCCGCGCATTCATGCCTTCTTAACCAACTGTGCTTTGGACGGGTCAGGGTGGAGATGTGTGGATCGCCCCTCGGCCATGGTCAGCAGTTCCCCTGTACCCCACGGCATCCCGGTGCCCGCCAGCTACGGCGATCCCCAGCGCAACGGTCTGACCGCCAACGACCTGTTCGACGGCATGGCCGAACATCTTTTTTACACCTTGGGGACCCGGGCCGAAGGCGCCAGCGTGCACGACCTCTACATGGCCCTGAGCCATGCCGTGCGCGATCGGCTGATGACCCGCCATCTGGCCACCAAGGATCAGCTGCGTGCCGGGTCAGCCAAGGTTGTGGCCTACTTCTCGGCCGAATTCCTGATCGGCCCCCAGCTGGGCAACAACCTGCTGATGCTGGGCATGCAGGCGGAGGCGGCGGAAGCGCTGCGACGCTTCGGCGGGCCAGGCCTGGACCAGGTGCTCGACGTGGAGGAGGAACCCGGCCTGGGCAATGGCGGCCTTGGCCGCCTCGCCGCCTGTTACCTCGAGTCACTGGCCAGTCTGGAGTTTCCCGCCAGCGGCTATGGGATCCGCTACGAGTTCGGGATCTTCGATCAGGCGATCCGAGACGGCTGGCAGGTGGAGATCACCGACAAGTGGCTCAAGGGGGGATGGCCGTGGGAGCTGGTCTATCCAGCGCAGAGCGTGTCCGTGGGATTCGGCGGCCATGTGGAGAGCTATGGCGATGAGCAGGGTGCCGAGCGCCGGCGCTGGCTGCCGGCCCACCGTGCCCTCGGCGTGCCCCACGACGTGCCGGTGCTGGGCTACCGGGTGAACAGCTGCGACAGGATCCGGCTGTGGCGTGCCGTGGCGGCGGAATCCTTCGATGTGCATGCCTTCAACGAGGGTGATTTCCAGCGCGCGGTGCAGGAGAAGGTGGCCAGCGAGACCCTCTCCAAGGTGCTGTACCCCAACGACGGCACCGACCAGGGCAAGCGGCTGCGGCTCGAGCAGCAGCACTTCTTCGTGAGTTGCTCGCTGCAGGACATGCTGCGCACCCTCGCGCTGCGCGGAGCCCCGGTGCAGTCGTTCGCCGAGCACTGGACCGTGCAGCTGAACGACACCCATCCCTCCATCGCCGTGGCCGAGCTGATGCGGCTGCTCGTGGATGAGCACCGACTCGGCTGGGACGAAGCCTGGACGATCACCACCGCCTCGATCGCCTACACCAACCACACGCTGCTGCCGGAAGCGCTGGAACGCTGGGAGGTGGGTCTGTTCGGCTCCCTGCTGCCACGGCACCTGGAGATCATCTACGAGATCAACGCCCGCTTCCTGCAGCAGGTGCGGCTGCACGCACCCGGTGATCTGGATCTGCTGCGACGGGTGTCGATCATTCACGAGGACGGCACCAAGGCCGTGCGCATGGCCCATCTGGCCACCGTGGCGGCGCACCACGTCAACGGTGTGGCAGCGCTCCACAGCCAGCTGGTGAAGACCGATCTCTTCCCCGACTTCGCCGCCCTCTGGCCCGGGAAGTTCACCAACGTGACCAACGGCGTCACCCCGCGGCGCTGGCTGGCCCTGGCCAACCCGCCCCTCGCCCGGCTCCTGGGCGAAACCTTGGGCGATGACTGGCCGGCCCACATCGAGCGTCTGCGGCAGCTGGAGCCCCTCGCCACCGACAGCGGTTTCCAGCAGCGCTGGGCGGCCTGCAAGCTCGCGTGCAAGCGCCGGCTCGCCGGCGTGATCGCTGAACAGTCGCAGGTGCTGGTGGATCCCACCTCCCTGTTCGACATCCAGGTGAAGCGCATTCATGAATACAAGCGCCAGCATCTCAATGCCCTGCAGGTGGTGCTCCAGTACCTGCGGATCAAACACGGCGAAACCGAGGGCATGGTGCCCCGCACGGTGATCTTCGGTGGCAAGGCGGCGCCTGGCTACTGGATGGCGAAGCTGATCATCCGCTTCATCAGCGGCATCGCCGAGACGATCAACGCCGATCCCGACAACCGCGGCCTGCTGCGGGTGGCGTTTCTGGCCGATTACAACGTCAAGCTGGGGGAGCGGGTGTATCCGGCCGCCGACCTCTCCGAGCAGATCTCCACGGCCGGTCTGGAGGCCTCGGGCACCGGCAACATGAAGTTCGCCCTCAATGGCGCCCTTACGATCGGCACCCTGGATGGTGCCAACGTGGAAATCCGCCAGCAGGTGGGCACGGACAACTTCTTCCTGTTCGGTCACACCACCGAGCAGATCGCCGAGCTTCGCTCCGACTACCGTCCATGGGAATGGGTGGAGAAGGTGCCGTTGCTGCGTGAGGCCCTGGATCTGATCGAGCGTGGTCACTTCAGCAACGGCGACGGAGAGCTGTTCCGGCCGCTGGTGCAGAACATCGTGGGCCGCGACTCCTACTTCCTGCTGGCCGACCTGCCCGACTACCTGGTCAGCCAGAACGACGCCTCGCGACTCTGGGCCGATCCATCCGCCTGGCAGCGCGCGTCGATCCTCAACACGGCCCGCAGCGGGTACTTCAGCTCGGATCGGGCCATCCGGGAGTACGCCGAGCGG
This sequence comes from Aphanothece microscopica RSMan92, assembly GCF_046613545.2. Taxonomy (NCBI): domain Bacteria; kingdom Bacillati; phylum Cyanobacteriota; class Cyanophyceae; order Chroococcales; family Aphanothecaceae; genus Aphanothece; species Aphanothece microscopica. The sequence goes on from NZ_JBKKKY020000007.1 coordinate 38,052, forward strand.
GTGTGGGGGGTGGAGCCCCTGCCGGTGGCGATGGGCTGCGAGGTGAGCTGATGGCCAAGGCAGGACCGGCGGAGGTGGTGCTGATCCGCCACGGCGAAACAGCCTGGAGTCTCTCCGGCCAGCACACCGGCCGCACCGATCTCCCCCTCACGGAGCGGGGGCGGGAGGTGGCGCGTGGTCTGGCACCGGTGCTGGCGGGGCGGGAGTTTCACCAGGTGCTCTGCAGTCCCCTGCAACGGGCGCGGGAAACCTGCGAGCTGGCCGGCCTGGGGGCTGGCGCCCAGATCGAGCCCGACCTCCTCGAGTGGGACTACGGCCTCTACGAGGGGCGCACCCCGGCTGAGGTCCGGACGGAGACGCCCGACTGGCTGGTGTTCCGCGATGGCTGTCCGGGTGGGGAATCCCCCCAGGCCGTCAGCGCACGGGTGGATCGGGTCATCGAGCGGGTCCGGGCTGTGGATGGCCCGGTCGCCCTGTTCGCCCACGGCCATGTGCTGCGGGTGCTGGGTGCCCGCTGGATCGGTCTGCCGACCGCCGGCGGCGCGCACTTCCTGCTCGACACCTCCACCCTCACGGTTCTGTCCTGGTACCGGGGGGTGCCGGCGATCCGCTGCTGGAACGCCCCCCTGACCCTGAGCCCCTGACCCTGAGCCCCTGAGCCGCCGGTCAAGGTCAGCCTGCTGCTCTTGAGCCGTTACCTTCAGCAGCGGCTGATCGCGTCGCCGGCAGGGAGCGGGTGGGGGGCAAGCGGGCCTCCAACCACCCCGCCCTGCAGCTCGACGGGGATCCCTGTCGCCCCGATTCCCTTGGCCCGATTCCCTTGGCTTGAGCCCCAGCACACGCGCCATGCCGCTGGCGCTGGCGCTGAACAACCAACAACCGGATCGACCGCTTCAACCTGGTGAGGCTTCCAGGGCAGCGCCGATGGCGGCATAGCAGCGCTCCAGCTGGGCGTCGCTGAGACAGAGGGGCGGCAGCAGATACACCACGTTGCCGAGCGGGCGGAGGTACACCCCCCGCTCCAGGCAGAGGTGCTGGATCCGTCGCCCCACGGCATTCAGGTAGCCCGGCTGATCCACGGCCACCTCGAAGGCGGCCACGGTTCCCAGGCAGCGCGGCCGGCGCACCAGCGGGTGGTGGCTCAGGAGCTCGAGGTGAGGGCGATGGCGGGCTTCGAAGTGCGTGTAACGCTCCGGGTCGGCCTCCAGCCGATCGAGGCTGGCCAGGGCCGCCGCACAGCCCAGGGGGTTGGCGGTGAAGCTGTGGCCATGGAAAAAGGTGGCCGTCGGATCGTCGCTGATGAACCCCTGGTAGAGCCGCTCGCTGGCCAGGGTCACGCCCATCGGCAGGAAGCCTCCCGTGAGGCCCTTGGACAGGGCCATCAGATCGGGCCGCAGCCCGGCCTGCTCGCAGGCGAACAGGCTGCCCGTGCGGCCGAAGCCGGTCATCACCTCGTCGGCGATCAGCAGGCTGCCCGCCGCCCGCACCCGCTCCTGCACAGCCCGCAGGAACGGGGGCCGCACCATCGCCATGCCGGACGCCCCCTGGATCAGCGGTTCGAGGATCACCGCGGCGCTGGGGGTCTGCAGGGCCTGCTCCAGTTCGGCGAGGGCCGCCGCCTCCCGCTCCTCCACGCCCTCGTCATGCCAGCAGGTGTGGGGCCAGGGCACCCGGGCCACATCGAACAGCAGCGGCTCGAACGGGGCCGTGAAGATGGAGCGGGCCCCCACGGCCATCGCCCCCACCGTGTCGCCGTGGTAGGCGCCTTCGAAGGCAATCAGGCGATGGCGCGCTTCGCCCCGGTTGCGCCACCACTGCCAGGCGATCTTGAGGGCCACCTCCACGGCGGTGGATCCGTTGTCGGAGAAGAACAGCCGCTCCAGGCCGCTGAGGGCGCTGAGGCGGTCGGCCAGGGATTCGGCGGGCTCGTGGCTGAAGTTGGCGAAGATCACCTGCTCCAGCTGCTGGGCCTGGGCCGCGATCGCCGCGGCGATCGTGGGCTCGGCATGGCCGTGCAGGGTCACCCACCAGCTGCTGATCGCATCGATCAGCTGGCGGCCATCCGCGAGCTGCAGGGTCGCGCCGTGGGCCTGCAGAACCTTGAGCGGCACGGGGGCATGGGCCACCTGGGTGGTGGGGTGCCAGAGATGGGGGTGCCAGGTACTCGGCTGCATCAAGGGCTGCGTCGCGGCGGGCCGTGGGGGGAGGGCAGTCTGCCGAGCGGGGAGCGCTCCATAAACCTCCATGAAGACTGGTCACGCTGTGTGAGCTTTTGCGCCCGGGCCGGCTGAGCCCGGATCCCCCTGGATACCTTCCCTGCGACTCCCTTCCCCTGCACTGATGCCCCTCCCCCTGCTGAACGTGAAGCCCACGGCCCTCAACGCGCGGGTGCGCAACTTCATGCCGGGCACGGATGAGTCGCCGCACCAGGCTCCTGCCGCCGCCGTGCAGGATCCGGCGGCCCTCGATGCCCAGATCGAACAGGCCTACCGCCAGATCTTCTTCCATGCCTTCCGCAGCGATCGCGATCCGGTGCTGGAGTCGCAGTTGCGCTCCGGTCAGATCCGGGTGCGCGACTTCATCCGAGGTCTGCTGCTCTCCGAGAAGTTCCGCCAGGACTTCTACCGCTGCAACAGCAACTACCGCATCGTCGAGCAGCTGGTCGGCCGGGTGCTCGGACGGCCTGTCTACGGCGAGCAGGAGCGGATTGCCTGGTCGATCCTGATCGCCGAACAGGGTCTGCCGGCCTTCGTCGATGCGCTGCTCACGTCACCCGAATACCTCACCCACTTCGGCGAGGACCGGGTGCCCTACCAGCGCTCCCGCACCCTCGCCGGCCAGTCCGTGGGCGCGCGCCCGTTCAACCAGCAGGCCCCCCGCTACGACGCCTACTGGCGGGACAGCTCCTCCCGCCGGGCTCCGGCGGGTGCCAATCCCTGGGTCCCCGGTGTGCCCCGGCCCGCCTGGCTGGCCGATCAACCCGCTCCCTGGGCAAGGCAGCTCTGGTTGGGAATCATCCTGGGTGGCGGGGCGATCCTCAGCGTGTTCGGGGTGCTCACGGTGGCGGCGATGCTGAGCACCTGAGCACCTGAGCGCCAGATCACCGGAGCGTCCCGTCGCCTTCCCCCCGCTTCAGGGAGCGGGGGGTTCGGGCTTGCCGCTGTCCTTCAGGGAGGGAAAGCTGGCGCGGATCTGGCGGGCCAGTTCCTGGTGGATGTGGCGGCGGAAGTTCTCGGCGGCCTCCCCGGCCAGGACCGGATAGCGGCGGTCGTCGTTGCCTTCGCCCCGCAGCGGCTTCCAGCTCGTGCTCTCGCGCTGGCGCAGCTCCTCGAGGGGGGCTGCGAAGTCGAACTCCAGCAGGCGAGCGTCTCCCGCCACCTCGCCGATCCACTGCTCGCGCAGGGGCTGCAGGTCGCGGGCCTTGAGGGTGTCGGGGAGCCCGAGCACCGGCTCGTAGTGATCGAGCACCCGCAGTTCCTGCTCCAGCAGGATCCGCCAGGCTCCGGCCTCGCCTTCGGCCAGATCCTGCTCCACGGGGCTGGCCTTCATGGCGTCGAGGTGGAACGCCAGCCAGCGGTAATGGGACTTCTCCTGGAGGGTCTTCTTCTGGGCACCCTTGCCGCTGGCGGGGCGCTTGGGCAGGGCGGCCTCGGCCCGGCGCAGGAACGCCCGGTCCTCCGGTTCGAGGTTGATCGCTCCCCAGCGCTGGCGGTATTCCCAGAGCTCCTCGTAGCGGCGCACATCCTCCGCCGTCCAGCCGAGGGCCTGAAGCTCCTCCGCCCGGCTGATCTCGTCCTTGACCACCACCAACTCACCCGCAGTGAGGGGCAGCGTAAGGGTCAGCCCAGGGCCTGCCCGAGAGCCGCCAGGCCGAACAGCAGGAACAGTCCGCCGCTGAGACGGAAGATCAGACGCTCATCCACCCGTTGCCCGATCCACTTGCCCGCCCCCACCGCCAGGGCCGTCACCAGCCCGTGACCCGCCAGGGTGCCGGCGAGAAGGCCCGCGAAGGTGAACGCCGGTGCCGTGGCCAGAAAGATGGTGGTGAGCTGGGTGCGGTCGCCCAGTTCCGCGATGAACACCAGGGCGAAGGCCTCCCAGATCACGGCCAGTGGCCGATCGCTCGGATGCTGACCCTCCGCGGCGTCGACCGCCTCCTGAGCCTCCTTGGCTTCCTCCCGGGCGGCATCGGGGGTCAAGGACTGGGCGTCGATCAGCAGCTTGATGCCGAAACCCAGGAACAGCACGGCCGCGATCCACGGCAGCAGGCGGGGCGGGAGCAGTTCCCGCAGGCCGTAGCCAACCCCGAGGGAGATGAGGGTGACCGCGGCCAGGGCGAGAAAACTGCCCACGAACACCCAGCGCGGCCGATGGCGCACCGCCAGGATCAGCGCCATGAAGAAGGTCTTGTCACCCAGCTCGGCCAGGGTGATGGCGCTGAGGCTGGAACCGAAGGCGGCCAGGCCTGGATCCATCGTCACCGGCAGCGTTTCCTGGGATGACCCTTCCTACAACCGCCGCCTAGAGCCGCCGCGCCCCACTCAACGCACCACCAGCACCGGGATGGGGCTGTGGGTCAGCACCCGCTGGGTCTCGCTCCCCAGCAGCAGCCCGGTGATGCCCCGGCGACCATGGGAGGCCATCACGATCAGATCGCACGCCTTCGCCGCCGCTTCGTCCACGATCGCCTGGTAGGGCTGGGGGCTGACCAGGTTGATGCGGCGGGCGGGCACACCCGCGGCGGCGGCGGTGGCCAGGGCGGCCTCGAGGATCTGATCCGCCTGCACCCGCGCCGCCTGCACCAGGGATTCGACCGTGCTCGTGTCCACCAGCTCCCCGACGCCCACCAGGGAGATCGGAAAGTTGCTCTGCACATGCAGGAAGCTCAGGTGAGCGCCGAGGTGGCGGGCCAGGTCCACGGCCTGCTCCACGGCCTTGCCGGAGAGGTCGGAGCCATCCGTCGGCACGAGGATGTGCTGGTAAGGCATCGGGGGCACGAGCTGCACAGTCCAGGTTTAGTGGGCGATGGGCCCACGCGCCGCAGGGGCTGGGACCGTTTCAGTGCAGCGGGTCGCTGATCACCAGCAGCGGCAGGGTCAGCCGCCGCACCAGCCGGTCGATTCGGTCGCTGGCGGGGATGGGCAGGCCTGCGACCAAGCGCCGCTGGGACCGCAGGATCACCAGGTCGTGGCCCTCGGCGGCCCGGGCGATCCCGCCCTCGACACCGGGGCGGTCGTCGATCACCAGGCTGATCGGCACGCTCTGGCCCGAGCTGGTGGCCCCCGGCTGCCAGCGGCTCAGCTGCTCCTGCAGCCGCTGACGCTGGTCGGCCCGGTGGCGGGGGTCGGTGACATGCAGAAGGGTGACACTGCCCCCCAGGGCGGCGGCCAGCCGCTCAGCCAGCTGGAACTGTTCCAGGGCGCCGGCCGTGACGTCCTTGATCGGCACGAGGATGCGGCGAAGGCCGCTCGGATCTCCGAGCAACCGGGCCACCACGACCGGGCAGGACACCTGGCGGCAGGTGGCATCCACCAGATCCCCGAACAGCCACTGGCCCAGCCGGGCGGGAGGGGCCAGGCCCATCACCACCAAGTCGGTGCCCCGTTCGAGGGCTGCCCGGGCAATGCCCCCCGCCACGTCGGTGTCCACCCGCAGCACGGTCCGGCATGGCACCGCGGCGGCGGCCGTGAAGGCCAGGGCTGCATCCAGCAGGCTGCGGGCCCGGGCCAGGGCCGTGGCCATCGCCGCGGGGGTGGCCGCCGTCCCCTCCGGTTGGTTGGCAGCGATCTGGCGGGGCGAGACCACCACCAGGGGGAGCACCTGGCCGCGGTCGTCGGCGTCGCCGCCGATCAGCAGGCTGGCCAGGGCCAGCAGCGGTGCCTCGGTGGCCGGGTTGGAAACGGGCACCAGCACCCGGAGCGAACGACGCACCAGGGCGAGCTGGCCGGCGGCCTCGGCCGTCAGGGCCGCCGCGGCATGCCGCCCCAGGCGCGGCATGGCCCGGGCGGTGAGGTAGGGCCCGAGGGTGGCGGTCACCACCATCATCGCCAGCACGCTGTTGAGCACCGCACCGTCCAGGAGGCCGGCCCGGAAGCCCACGAAGGTGGCCGCCAGCGTGGCCGCCACCTGGGGCAGGGAGAGGGACCAGAGGGTGAGGATCTGGGCGCCGTCGTAGCCGTAGATCCGCCCGGCCCACCAGGAGGCCAGCCCCTTGGTCGCGATCAGGGTGCCGATCAGGGCCAGGGCGAAGGGCGATCCGAGCAGCGTGGGCAGGAAGGCGGGCAGGTCGAGCAGCAGGCCCAGATCGATGAAGAAGACGGGGATGAACAGGGCGGCCCCCACGAAGATCACCTGTTCCTTCACCCGGCCCTCCGGCAGCACCCTGTTGACCGCCAGACCGGCCAGGAAGGCCCCCACGATCTTCTCCACCCCGGCGAGCTCGGCGCCGAGGGCAGCGAGGAACAGGGCGAGCAGCGCCGCCACGAACAGCTGGCTGTCGTTGTTCACGCTGCGGCGCACCAGGGTGCGGCCCAGTCGGGTGATGCTCAGCACCACCAGGACCACGAAGAGCGCCACCTTGGCCAGCAGGGTCAGCAGGCCCGGGGCCGAGAGCTCCCCGCGGCTCAATCCCATGCAGAGCGCCAGCAGCACCAGGGCCGCCAGGTCGGTGAAGATCGTGCCGCCGATCGCCACGATCACCGACTCCTCCCGCATGGCGCCGTAGCTGCGGACGATTGGGTAGCCCAGCGGGGTGTGGGAGGCCAGGATCGACCCCAGCAGCACGGCGCTCAGCAGGCTGAAGCCATACCCCAGCCCCAGGGCCATGCCGCCGATCAGGGGCAGGCTGAAGGTGAGCAGGCCGAAGCGGAACGACCGCTGTCGGATCCGTGCGAACTCGCCGAGATCGATCTCCAGCCCGGCGATGAACAGCAGGTAGATCACCCCCACGTCGGAGAGCAGCTCGACGGTGGGGCTCTCGCTGCTGATCCAGCCGAGCAGGTGGGGGCCGATCAGCACCCCCGCCGTGAGCAGGCCGACCAGATCCGGCAGGCCGAGCCGCCGGGCCAGGGGCGGCACCGCCACGCTCAGCCCCAGCAACAGGGCGAAGACCGCCAGGGGGGAGTGGACCAGAAAGGCGTGGACCCCGGCCGAGGTGGGCATGGTTCAGCGACCGCCGCCGCCGGCTCGCGGCCCTCTCCAGCCGGCCAGATGGGATGCCGCCGCCGAACGGGCCAGGGCCCGGGCCGCCGGCAGGGCCGGATCGAGATGCAGCGAACTGAACGGCGGCAGCGAGCGGCTGCGCAGCCAGGCGCCCCAGCGGAATTCGTGGAAGGGGATCAGGGGCGCCGGTTCGATCACCCCCTCCTTCTTGAGTTTCCACACCAGGCTGCGGTAGGGGTCGTCCTGGAGGCCGGTGAGCTGGCGGGGCAGCACGGCCGGATGGAGGGGACCGAGTCCGCGTCCGTCGTAGAGGTACAGCCAGCCGCGACGGGCGAGCTCCTCGAGCACCTCAGCGCGCTCGGTGGTCGGCAGCTCCAGAACCACGTAGCCGAACGCCGTGCCGTCGGGCTGGAGCTCCAGCAGCGCCCTGAGCCGATGATGGCGGTCGACCATCCAGACCTCCCCGGCGCCGTTGCGCACCAGGGGTACGGGCTTGCTGCCGAGGTACTGGCGCCGCTCTCCCCGGTTCTCGGCCTGAAAGTCGATCTGACGGCTGCGCACCTCGGCCAGCCCCACGCAGAGCTGGGTGGGCTGGAGGCTGGCGATGGGCAGCTCGATGAGGGGATCGCCGGATCGGGGGGGAGGCAGCTGCTGGTAAGGGGGGAGTCGCAGTGCCATCGGGTGCGGACGGGCCACAGGGGTCCATCCTCACCCGGATCAGCCCAGGCCCAGCTGGTGCAGGAACCCCCCGGGCCGGGCAGCGCGGCAGGTCGGCGTCGGCTTGTCGCGGTCTTCCCCTGGGGCCCGATGCCCCGATGCCCCGATGCCCCTGTGCCTCGGTGCCCCAGTGGCGGCTGGGGATAGGGTCGCTGGAGGCATCTGGTCCCATGCGTTCTCCTGCCCCCGCGCCATCCCTGGTCGGTCCCCACGGTCCCATCGGCGTGCTGGTCTGCGGCCATGGCAGCCGCAACCGCCTGGCGGTCAACGAATTCGCCTCGCTGGCCCGGAGCCTGCAGGGGCGGTTCGGCGCGGTGCCGGTGGAGTACGGCTACCTCGAGTTTGCCCTGCCGATCCTGCGCGACGGCCTCGAGGCCCTGCGCCGCCGGGGGGTGCAGCACGTGCTGGCGGTGCCGGCCATGCTCTTCGCGGCTGGCCATGCCAAGAACGACATTCCCTCGGTGCTCAACACCTACGCCGCCGAGACCGGTCTGACGATCGACTACGGCCGGGAGCTCGGGGTCGACCGCAAGATGATCCAGGCGGCCGGGGCGCGGATCCGCGAGGCCCTCGATCGCGACCCCAGCCCTGTCCCGCTGGCGGAGACCCTGCTGGTGGTGGTGGGGCGCGGCTCGTCCGATCCCGACGCCAATTCCAATGTGGCGAAGGTCACCCGCATGCTGGTCGAAGGCTTCGGCTTCGGCTGGGGCGAGACCCTCTACTCCGGGGTCACCTTCCCGCTGGTGGAGCCCGGTCTGCGCCATGTGGTGCGGCTCGGCTACCGCCGCATCGTGGTCTTCCCGTACTTCCTCTTCTCCGGCGTGCTGGTCAGCCGGATCCTCCAGCACACCGACCGGGTGGCCGCGGACCATCCCGATGTGGCCTTCCTGAAGGCCTCCTACCTCGGGGACCATCCCCTCGTGCTCGACACCTTCGTGGAGCGGGTGGAGGAGGTGGTGCGGGGGGACACCGACATGAACTGCTCCCTCTGCAAGTACCGCGCCCAGGTCCTCGGTTTCGAGAGCGAGGTGGGCGCACCCCAGCACAGCCATCACCATCACGTCGAAGGGCTGACGGAGTCGTGCGACCTCTGCGACAGGGAGTGCACGGGGGCCTGCCAGCCCGACGGCGTGCCGGTCCCCCTGGGCGGGGGGCCGAGCTCCCAGGCGAACCCCGAAGCGAACCCTGGGGCGAACTCCAGCCATGACCACAGCCAGGTCCATGACCACAGCCATGACCATGAGCCTGGGGCCGATCATCACCACCCTCCCTACCCCCACGCCGACCATCCGCTCGGGCCGCGAACCCTGCGCTCCGGAGGAAGTCGCTCCTAGGGCTGGGACCTGGCTCAACCGTCTCGACCCGGAGGGGTCTCAGGAGAATCCCCACGGATCAGCAGTGCTGATCAGTTTCGACTTTCCCCATTTCGAGGGGGTTTTCCCCCGTTCTGAGGGGGTTTTTCCACAGAACGCTGCCCATGGACGTGGCTGGGAGCCCTGGGCTGGGGATTTCGGGGATCTGTTCAGAGTCGGCTTGACAGCAACCGCCCAGCCACGCCAGGAGCGGGAGGGGTGAGGGCGGTCGGCGTGGAGATCACTGTGCAGGCCCACAGTCTCAGCCTGCAGGAGCATGGTTCGGCCGTTTGCCGACGGCTTTGACGCTGCCCGGGGCGGTGTGGCCTACTGGGCCCCCAACGTTGGCGCGGAGACGGGCATGTCCAGGGATGGCGACAGGGGCGAGGAGAGCGGTTCGAAGACCGAGGCGACGTCGCTGGGCGGGGAGCCGGCTGAGGCGGCTGCGGTGAGCCTGGAGGCCGAGGTGCCGGAACTGCTCTTCGCCGGGATGCACCAGTTCCTGGACACGCACCCCGACTGGAATCAATACAGCGTGATCACCTCCGCCCTGGCCACCTTCCTGTTCCAGAACGGCTGCAAGGATCCCTGGGTGAACCAGCAGTACCTCAACGGGCTGTTCCGCCGTTGAGCAAAGCCACTGAGTGCAGCCACTGAGCGGAGCCACTGAGCGGAGCGAAGACTGGGGAGACGCCGCCGCTGCCGCTCAGGGCGGTTCAGGTAAAAGCCGTTCAGGCAAAAGCTGTTCAGGCAAAAGCGGTTCAGGCATAAAAAGAGGCGGAGGTGCCAACCCCCGCCCCGGTTCTCCCTTGCCCGACCCTTGGAAAGGTCGCCCCGTCATTGTGCGGAGGGTTGACCGGGGTGGTTGTGGCCGTCGACACCGGAAGCTCAGAGCTGTGGGCATCTCCTGACGGCAGCGCGATCTCTGGCGACGCTCGCCATCGCCGCCTCAGGCCCCAGCTGAGGCCCCAACCACGTCACCGCGGCGCAGCCTGGCGGCCGCGGCTTCGCAGGCCCGCCAGGTGATGGCCATCTCGGTGAGGGTGGGGCTCTGCCAGCCGGCGCTGGGCCAGCAGGCCCCATCCACGACGAGCACGTTCGCGGCCCGCCAGCACTGGTTGAACGGGTTCACCACCCCATCGTCTTCCCGCTCGGCCATGCGCGCCCCTCCGAGCTCGTGGATGTAGTAGCCGGGGGGTGGTGCTCCGGTGCCAACGGCATGGCTGCTGCGGATCCACGGTTCCAGCAGGGGCAGCACGAAGAGGTCCTCGATCGCCCGGATCGTGCCGCCAGCCACCTGCACCACCGCCTCCATCCGCTGCTGCATGTGGCGGACCATGGCCTGCTCATTGGCGCCCCAGGCCAGGCTGATGTGGGGGGTGGGCAGCCCCCAGGCATCCAGCTGCGCGCTGTTCAGACTCACCCGGTTCCCGGCCTCCGGCAGCACTTCACCGTGGCCGATCAGGAATCCCACCGCCTCGCCCCGGCGCCGTTGCAGCAGGCTGGGGGGATCGAAGCGCTGCACCGCCGCCCAGAGGCCATAGCCGCGGCGGAAGTCCTCGCCGCCGGCAGTGTCGAGGTTCACGGTGTTGGGGATGAAGCAGCTGCCGGCCCCGGAGAGTTCAGGCGCTTCCGGCGGCCCCGCCAGGCCCGGGATGGAGAAGAAGCGGCTGGTGGAGATGTGGTCCATCAGATACCGGCCCAGGCTGCCGGAGGGGTCGATCAGCCCACCGCTGCGCTCCGCTTCATGGGAGTGCAGCAGGATCCGCACCGTTTCGATCGTCGAGGCGCACAGCACCACCAGCGGGGCCTCCAGCCGTTCCAGGGCACCGCTGCCGGCATCCACCACCACCACGCCGCGGGCCCGCTCGCGGCCGGGGTCCATGAGCAGATGGCTCACCACGGTGCCGGCGCGCAGCTGGGTGCGCCCGGTGGCCAGGGCCCTGGCCAGCGTGCGGCCCGGACTGGCGGAGCGGGGCCAGTCCCGGCCCCTGTGGAGGTTGAAGCCCCGGGAGTGGATGAAGGGCAGGCCCAGCTCGCGGCCGATGCGGCGCTGCAGATGCTCTTCGCCCGGGGTGAAGGGCAGCGGCGGCAGAAAGCGGCCGTCCGGCAGCTGGGGCAGGCCGTCGGCGTGGCCATGCACCTCCAGCAGCCGCTCCAGCCGGTCGTAGTACGGGGCCAGGTCCGCCGTGCGGATCGGCCAGCTGGGGCCGTGGCCGTCCCGCTGGCCGGCCTCGAATTCGTAGTCGCTCAGCCGCAGGGTGATGCCCCCCCAGGTGAGGCTCTTTCCCCCCAGCTGGCGCCCGCGGGTCCACAGGAAGGGCCGATCGGCCGGGGTGGAGTAGGGGTTCTGGCGTTCGTCGACGAACAGCTCGGGGTTCTGCTTCCAGTACCCCGGATGGTGGCGCTGCAGGCGGTGTCTCCCGGAGGAGAGGTGGGCCACCCGCCGCAGGCTGTTCAGGGGCTCGCTCCCCCGGGCCTGGCGGGCGTCAAGGGCTGGACCGGCCTCCAGCACCAGCACCCGCAGCCCCGCCTCGGCGAGGACCATGGCGGCCACCCCACCGGTGGCCCCGGATCCCACCACGATCGCGTCGAAGCCGGAGGGCGGACCGGGGGGAGGGGCCATCGGGAGGGGAGATCAGCTCGCCGCGAGACTGGCATCCAGGCGGATCAGGCTCTGGAGCAGCACGTTGACCCCCTGGACGCACTGCTCGGGGGAGGTGAACTCGTCGGCGGAATGGGACACCCCGTCGCGGCTCGGCACGAAGATCATCCCCATCGCCGTCAGCCGCCCCATCTCCTGGGCGTCATGGCTGGCCCGGCTCGGCAGGTGGGTGTAACTCAGCCCGAGCTGCTGGCAGCTCTCGGTGATCACCTCCTGGATCATCGGATCGGCCGGGCTGGGATCCACCAGGAACTGCGGTGTCATGGCGATGCGGGTGCGGCTCGCCACGGCGATGTTCTCGATCTTGCGCTCCAGCTGGGCACGCATGTGATCGATCACGGTGTGCGAGAGGTCGCGCATGTCGAGGGTGAACTCCACCCGACCGGGCACGATGTTGGCGGCGTTGGGCCACACCTGCAGCTTCCCCACCGTGGCCACCGGATCCCCGGGGAAGTGGAGGGCCATGTCCTCGATCGCCAGGATGATCTGGGCGGCGGTGGTCAGGGCATCCCGCCGCATGGCCATGGGCGTGGTGCCGGCATGGTTCGCCTGGCCGTTGACGCTGATCGTGTAGCGCTGCTGACCGACGACGCCTTCGACCACCCCGATCTCCTTGCCCACCGCCTCCAGGACGCCCCCCTGCTCGACGTGCAGTTCCAGGAAGGCCGCGATCTCGCCGGGGGGGCGGCGGGCCTCGGCCCGGCGGGCCCAGTCCCCGCCGATGCTGGCCAGGCAGTCCTGGATCGGCCGCCCCACGGCGGTGGCGTAGCTCTCCGGTTGGTCCGGGGCCCGGCCCACCATGCTTTTACACCCCACCATCGTGCTCTCCTCGTCGGCGAACACGATCACCTCGAGGGGGTGGTGCAGCCGGTGGCCCTGCTGGCCCAGCACCCGCACCACCTCCAGGCCGGCCATGACCCCGAGTGCGCCGTCGTAGCGGCCTCCCTCCGGCACCGTGTCGATGTGGGAGCCGGTGGCCAGCACGGGGGCTTCGGGGTCGAGCCCTTCGTAGCGGCCGATCAGGTTGCCGGCCGGGTCGATCCGCACGGCCAGGCCCGCCTCCTCCATCCAGCCCATCACCAGGGTTCGGGCGGCCCGGTCCTCATCCGTGAAGGCCAGCCGGCGGACGGCACCGGAGGGAAGTCTGCCGATCTGGGCCAGGGCCTCGAGGCTGTGGCTCAACCGTTCCCGGTCGGCCAGCAGGGCGGCAGCGGCCCCGGCAGGGCGGGTCTGGGCGGTGATGCTCGGCTGGCTCATGACGGCTGGGGAAGGTTGGGGGAGGTGGTACGGGGGCAGACCGGGTTCACTCCACCCTCCGACATCGCCGGGGGGGCCGACTGTCCGCCGTGGCCCGTCGGGCCCGCATCGGAGAAACGGTGCGCTCAGGTACAGACCCCCCCCAACCGGTTCGTGGATCATCGGCATCTCTACCGATTCCGGCGCCAGGCGTGCTCCCCTCTTCCGCTCGCCTCACGCCCGCCCCTCCACTGCCGCGATGACCTACTCGATCGTTGCCTGGGATGAGCACACCGGCATGACCGGGGTGGGTGTGGCCACGAAGCATCTGGCGGTCGGTTCCCTGGTGCCCCACGCCCGTCCCGGAGTGGGAGCGGTGGCCACCCAGGCCGGCACGAATCCCTACTTCGGCCCGTGGGGGCTCGACCGCCTCGAGCAGGTGCAGCGCGACACCCAGGGGGAGCAGGGCGCCGACGAGGTGCTGGCCTCACTTCTGCAGGATGACCCCGGCCGGGACGGCCGCCAGCTGCAGCTCGTCGACGCCCGCGGCCGAACAGCTGCCTGGACGGGCTCCGGCTGCGCCGGGCTGGCAGGCCATCGCTGTTACCCCGGCTTCTCGGTGGCCGGCAACTACCTGGCTTCCGAGCTGGTGCTGCTGGGGATGGCCGAGGCCTACATGGCGGCCGAGCGCCATGGTCTGCCCCTGGAGACCCGGTTGATGGCCGCCCTCGAGGCCGGCGAGGCCCACGGCGGGGACCACCGCGGCCGTCAGTCGGCCGCGCTGCTGGTGATGCACCAGGAGCGCTATCCCCACATCGACTTCCGGGTCGATCACCACCCCGAGCCCCTGCAGGCGCTGCGGGAGATCCTGGCCGAGACCGCCAAGCCCTACTACACCGGCTTTCGCGCCACCCTGCCGACGACCCTCGGGGTCGCTCAGCCGGCCGACATGCCGATCAGGGCGTAGGCCGGTTCGGCCTGCTCCTCCTGGTGCAGCCGCCAGCCGAGGGCATCGGCCTGGCGCCGCGCCTGGGCAGGTAGATCGGCGGCGACGAACAGCTTGTGCATGATCTGCACGCCGATCAGGTGGTTGATCACGGCGTCGAGCTGCACCCGCGTGGCGGGCGTGGTGTCGGGGTGGTCGTGGCGCTCGAACAGGGCCGCCACGCCTTCGGCATCCAGCAGGCCGGCGGCGGTGATGGCCTCGGGACTGAGGTGCTGGTCGGCCAGGGCCTGCATGGCGGCCCGTTTGTCGGCATCGGCATGGGCGGGGGGAGCCATGAAGGCGAACTTCTCGCGGCGGTAGAGCTGCTCGGGCAGCAGGCCGCGCATGGCTTCCCGCAGCACATACTTCTCCGTTTTTCCCTTGATGCGCAGCTCCGGGGGAACCTGCACCGCCACCGCGGCCAGGTGGTGATCGAGGAAGGCGGGGCGGGCCTCCATGGCGTGGGCCATGTCGACCCGATCGCCGCCCCAGGTGAGGATCTGGCCTTCGAGCATGGTCTTGATCCACACGTACTGGGCCCGGTCGAGGGCATGGCGGCCCTCCAGCTGGGAGCGGTCAAGGGTGGCGGCGATGGCGGCACCCGGCTGGTAGCCCTCGCAGGCCTGCCGGTGCTGCGGGGCCAGCAGATCGGGCACCAGGGGGGCACAGGCGAGCCAGGGCTGCAGGCAGCTGGGGGTGAAGCCCACCACGGCCTCGAGGGCCGGGTCGCTCACCTGCTCCTCGGCCAGCATGGCCCCCTGCACCAGCTGGTTGGCCTCCTGGAGCAGCTGTTCCCATTCCTGGCGATCCGCCGCCGGCAGGGTGTCCAGTCCGTGGAGGAACATGTCGCGCCGGAAGGCGGGGTAGCCGCCGAACAGCTCATCGGAGCCCTCCCCGGTCATCACGACCTTGTAGTGGGCGCGGTTGACCTCCCGGCTCATCAGGAACTTGGCCACCGCCAGGGTGTTGTAGATCGTGCGTTCGGTGTGCCAGATCGTCTCCTCCAGGTGGCCGTAGAGCTCGTTGCCGGAGAGACGCATCACCAGCTGGTCAGCGCCGGTGGCCTCCGCCATGCTCGCCGCGATCGGGGTTTCGTCGTAGCGGGCATCGTCGAATCCGATCGTGAACGCCTTGACCGGGTTCTGACTCACGGCCGCCGCCAGCCCGAGGATCGAACAGGAGTCGATGCCGCCCGAGAGGTAACAGCCCACCGGCACGTCGGCGACCATGCGCACCTCCACGGCCTCGAGCAGGGCCTCCCGCACCGCGCTGACGTGCTCGGCTTCGCTGCGGCCGCCATCCCGCTCCCCCTGGCGGGGGAATCCCACATCCCAGTAGGGCCGGTCATCGATCAGGAACTCGCCCCCCTGCCGCCGCACCGTCAGGACGTGGCCCGGCTTGAGCTGGTGCACGCCGGCAAAGGCGGTGGTGCCCGGCACCATGGTCTGCATCAGCTGGTGGAACAACCCCTCGGAGCTGAAGCGCCGCTCCACCCCGGGGTGGGCGAACAGCACCTTGAGTTCGGAGCCGAACACGAGGCCCTCCTTGGTGAGCGCCCAGTACTGGGGTTTCACCCCGAAGCGGTCGCGCACCAGAAACAGGGTGTCGAGGCTGCGGTCAAACAGGGCGAAGGCGAATTCACCCCGCAGCAGCGGCAGGGTCGCGTCCAGCCCGCGCTGCTGGTAGAGCCGCAGCAGGATCTCGGAGTCACTCTTGCTGGTGAAGCGTGACCCCTGGGCGGTGAGGGAGGCCCGGATGGCCTGGAAGTCGTAGAACTCGCCGTTGTGGGCCATCAACAGCTGCTGGTCTTCCGACACGAACGGCTGCCGGCCCCGGTTGGCATCGAGATCAATGATCGAGAGGCGGGCATGGCAGAAGCCCACCCCCTGGCCGGGGAGGCTGCGCACCCCGAACCCATCCGGCCCGCGATGCACCTGGATGGCCGCCATGTTCACGAGCAGTTGCTCGTCGATCGGTTGGTCGGACCGGCGCTGAAAGATGCCACCAATGCCACACATGAGCTCGTTCGCGAAAAGACTCTCTTCAGACTTGGGTTGGTTCAGATGATGTCCATCACCTGGGAGGTCCGTTCGACCATGCAGGTCAGGAGGGCCATCCGGATGAAGACGGCGCCGCGGGCCTGGGAGAAGTACCAGTTGTGGGGGGTCTGATCCAGGCAGGTTCCCAGTTCAGCGCCCCGGGCCAGAGGGTGGAGGATGATCGCCTCAGGCTTGTAGGCGAGGTCCCGGGTGAGGTGGAAACTTCGCCCGTGCACCTCGTAGTTGTCGCCAACCCAGGCAATCGCATTGATGTAGATCACATCCAGATCGCTGAGTTCCTGCATCAGATCGGCGCTGGTGCTCACCTTGATCCCCACCGCTTCGAGCTCCTCGCGCTGGCCTGGGTCGAAGTAGCTCTGCTCAGCCGTGGGGTCAATCGATGGCTCGTGGAAGAGCACCAGTTCCTGGATCATGCCGGGGAATTTGGCGAAGATCCGCAGCAGCGAGCGCACCGTGCGCATCCGGTTGGGAATGCCCACCACGCCGATGCGGATGCGATCGGCTGCGGCGACCTCACGCTCCACCAGGTGGGGCCGCCACTTGAAGATCGTGTAGAGATCGGCCATCGCCTGGGTGGGGTGTTCGTCGATGCCGTTCCCCGCATTGATGATCGGAATCCGCAGCGACTCGCTCATCTCGTAGACCGCATTGGCGTTGGTGTCCCGTAAAACAACGCAGTCGCCATAGTTGTTGAACATCTCAGCGACATCCTGCAGCGATTCTCCCTTGGCGATGCCCGTGGTGCTGCGATCGGTGATCGTGATCGTGTCTCCTCCCAGCCGGTGCCAGGCGCTGTCGAACGACAGCCTGGTTCGGGTGCTTGGCTCGTAGAAGGCGTTGATCAGAATCTTGCGCTGCAGCGGGCTGTTGAAGCGGATGTAGCGCTCGGGATTGCTCTCGAACTTGGCCGCCAAGCGGAACACCTGCAGCAGTGAATCGGAGCTGTACTGCCGGGTGGAGATCACATGCTGGTTGATCAGATCCTGAAGCGCCTCACCGTTTTCACGAATCTCGCCAAGCAGGGCCTGAGGGTGGGCATTCCCATAGACATCCGGCCCAAGTCGCGTGAAATGAGGTGAATGCATCGTCAGGCTTGATCCCTGCATCGGGGATATCGCGAATGAACGGGGGTGATGACCACCTTTAGGTGGCCCTGAGTTCGTTGACAGGAAATCTTGTGTTTTTTGCAACATCGAGGTGCGCTGATGTAGCAACACGCACCGTTTCTCTCCAGGCGGCTTCCCCTCCGGCCTGTTCGGCTGTGGCTGCGGCTGCGGCTGCGGCTGTGGCTGCGGTGGCGGTGCCCGGGGCCTTCACCAGACCTTGCCGTTGCGCCATTCCACCACCCAGATCAGCACAATCACGAGTGTGGCGAGGATCAGGCCCGTGATGCTGCCCTTCACCACCAGGCTGAACAGGGGAGCGGACATCAGCCACTGCGCCGGAGGGGAGCTGGCGAGCAGGGGAGTGCAGGGGAGCAGGAAAGGCATGGCGACAGGGGTTACAGGTGCTGGGCCGCGGCAGGCAGACCAGCGGCTCGGGCGGGCGGACGGTTCAACGGGCCGGTTCGGGGCCGGCGAGCTGGTGCCAGGCGAACCGCTCGGGCCACCAGTGGCTTCCCAGGCCCATCACCAGCGCTGAAACGGCTGCCGAGACGAGGGCGGCGCAGTAGGGGGCGATCAGTGCATAGGCGAGCAGGCCGGTCACCGAACCGAGCACCATGGCGGTGGCGGCGGCCCGGCGGTTCGCCTGGCGCCAGTAGAGCCCCATGGCGATCGGCCAGATCGTGGAGGCCACCAGGGCGCCGGTGAACAGCAGCAGCTGGTACATCGAGGTGACGTACTGCCAGGAGAGCAGCATCGTCAGCAGACCGAGGCCCACCACCACCGCCCGGGCGGCCTGGCGGATCTGGAGATCGCTCGATCCGGGGCGCAGCCAGTGGGCGACCACGTCCTCGGCGATCAGGTCGGCGCTGGCGGCCAGCAGCGAGTCGAGGGTGGAGGTGAGCGAGGCAAAGATGATGATGAACACCACCGCCGCCCCACCACTGCCCAGCAGCTGGGCGGTGACGATGGGGAACACCATGTTCACCTGGGGAACGCTGAGGTTCTGGGCCAGCGCCATCAGGGCGATCGAGCCGGTCACCACCGGCACCGTGACCCAGGCCAGCCCGCCGAGCACGAAGGAGCGGAACACCACGGCCGGGCGGCTGGCGAACACCCGCGACCACCAGATGTTGTTGTGGAACACCTCCCCCATGCTGAACAGCCCGGTGTTCCAGGCGAACAGCAGCCCGGTGGGCAGCAGCAGGTTGAGGCGCGAGGGATGCTCGGCCGCCAGGGCCGTGTAGACCTCCCCGGGGCCGAACCGGCTGAATCCCAGCACCGCCACCAGCACCAGCAGGCCCATGATCAGCAGCGACTGGATGAAGTCGGTGCCGACCACGGCCCGCATGCCGCCGAACAGGGTGTAGATGGTGGAGACCCCGATCACGCAGACCATCCCGAGCCGGTAGTCGAAGCCCGACAGCGACTGCAGCAGCAGCCCGGCTCCCATGCCCTGGGTGATCAGGAAGCCGAGGGTGTAGGCCAGGGTGATGATCAGGAAGATGGCCCAGCACAGTCGGCCGTAGCGCAGCCGCACGAAGTCACCGCTGGTCCGCGCCCGGGGCATCAGCCGCTTGATCCGCACGGCCAGGGGGGCGAACAGAAACAGCCCCAGGCCGGCCAGGGCGTAACCGAACATCCCCCAGAGCCCCAGGGTGTACCCCACCTCCGGGGCGGCCAGGGTGGTGTTCCCGGTGACCCAGCTGGCCATCAGGGTGGCCGTGCTCAGGGCCAGGCCGATGTTGCGGCCGGCCAGCAGGTAGTCGTCGGCATCGCCCTTGCCCCGCCTGCCCCACCAGATGCCCAGCGCGATCCAGAGCACCGAAAATCCCACCAGCAGCAGCCAGGCGGTGCCGGGGGCGAGCATCGTGGCTTCAGTCATGGGGCTTCAGTCATGGCTGGGATCGTCGAAGGGATCGCGCTGGTGCCAGCGCCGGTGGCCCCGCAGGATCATCACCACGGTGGCCAGGGTCACGAGTCCCCCCAGCACGAAGATCAGCAGGGCCTGTTGCAGTTCGGTCATCGCAACCGGCATGGACGGGGCGTTCGGCGGATCCGGTGGAAGCGGGCGACCGGAGAGCTCAGGAGAGGACTGAGATCCGGTGCTGAAACACAAAAAAAGCCCCGGGAATCCGGAGCTTGATTGGGAGCAATCAATTGGTGGCGGGGGCGAGATTTGAACTCGCGACCTTCGGGTTATGAGCCCGACGAGCTACCAGGCTGCTCTACCCCGCGGCACTGAGAAATTGTACCAGCCGGTGTCGGGCGCTACAGGTCCGGGCCCCATCGGCGCCGATCGCCGTGCGGGTTCAGTCGAAGCGGAGCTCCCCCACGACCTCCAGGCGGAGGTGGGGGGCCGGCAGCAGGAAGCGGCTGCCCAGGTCCTCGAGGGTCATGGGGGTGAGCCAGTCGAGCTGCTCGAGCAGGTGCAGGGCCACCGCGTGTTTCGCCCGCGCCGCGCCATCCTCCACCTTGATCGCCACGCCGAGGCCCTCGCCAACGCGGTTGAGGCACTGGATGCCTTCGGCCCCGCCTTTGCTGAGCACCTGGCCGTGGCCGAGCCGCATCAGTTCGGTGTCGAAACGGCCCTCGCCCGCCACCAGCTCCGGGTGGTTGAGCATGGCGCGGCTCAGCCGCTCCAGGTCGGGCTGGGCGCCGGCGCCCAGATGGGCGTACAGCAGAGCCATCTGGGCGAGCTGGAGCTGCAGGGTGGGGGCACCGCAGTCGTCCCGTGCCGTGACCAGCTCCGCGGCGGGCAGGGCGAGCAGCTCCGCCACCCGCTTGAACACCTCCTGCTGCAGCGGGTGCTCGACCTGGAGGTAGTTCTCCAGGCTCCAGCCCATGCGGCGGCAGGTGGCGAGGAAGGCGGCGTGCTTACCGGAGCAGTTGTGCTCCAGCGGGCTGGTGCCCCCGCTCGGCACCGGACACTGGAGCTGTTCGGTGTCCAGCTCGGCGCCCCACAGCAGCCGGAAGGCCTCGCGGGCGTGCATGGCCGTGCCGGCGTGGGAGGCGCAGGCGATGGCCAGTCCCCGCTCGCCGCTGTTGCCCTGGTCGGCGGCGCCGCTGGCGACGAACACGCGGGCCTGGAAGGGCTTGAGGGCGGAGCGCACGAAGCTCAGCTGCTGGGGATCGCCGGCCCGCATCAGCACCCGGCCCCGCCCGTCGCAGACCACCGCATGCACCCGGTGGCGCGACTCGACGATGCCATCGCGCAGCAGCCTCACCTCCAGGGGCGGGATGCCGGTGCGGGCGGTGCCGCCGAAGCTTGCGGGCAGGGTCATGGAGACGGTCGGGAGGCCGTGTTCAGAGAGCCTGACAGAGGCTCGCCCCGGCCAGCATCAGCGTGGCCGCCAGCCCGATGGCCTGCTGCAGCCGCTGCAGGATCGGCCGCACCTGGTGCTGGGCGACGAGCAGATCCTGCTGGCGCCAGGGCAGGGGTTTCTCCCACACCTGGCCGTCGTACCAGCCCGATTCCTCGTATTCGACCCGCTCACTCACCAGGCGCTGGTGGATGGTGGTCCATCCCAGCCACTGGCGCACCAGCATCAGGGTGGGCAGGGCGATGGCGGCCACGGCCCCCGCGGCCACCAGGCGGGCGGGCTGGTGGCGCAGCACCCAGCTGCCACTGGCCACCAGCAGGGTGAGGGGCAACACCGTGAGCCAGCTGAGCGCCAGCGGGCGCAGCAGCCCGGCCAGATCGGCGGTCGGCCAGGCGAAGAACCAGGAGCCCCGCAGCTCTTCGTACTGCCGCAGCGGGCGTTGCTCGGGCGGCACCGGGCAGGGCCCAAGGCGCTCCATGGCGTTGATCTCAGGGGGTGGGCGCGGGAGCTGAGCCTAGGTAGCGGACCTGTTCACCGTGGCCCCAGAACGACTCGAGGTCGTAGTAGGTGCGCTCGGCGGGGGTGAGCACGTGCACGATCACCTCGCCGTAGTCGAGCAGCACCCAGCGGCCCTCGCTCTGGCCTTCCCGGCGCAGCGGGAGGCGGCCGACGGTCTCCTCCAGCTTGTCCTCCACCGAACGGGCGATGGCGCGCACCTGCACGTCGGAGAGGCCGCTGCAGATCACGAACCAGTCGGCCAGGGAGGACACCTCGTCGACCCGAATCAGGCGGATGTCCACGGCCTTGCGGTCGTCACAGGCCTCGGCCGCCAGCCGGGCCAGCTTCTCGGTGTCGGGATCCCGGACGGCGGGGGCGTCAGCCATCGGGGTTCTCACTGGTTTCAGCCATAGACGTTCTCACTGGCGACGGATTGCCTGGATCCCTGCTGCTGGGCCATTTCGGCGCGGGCCTTGCCGGCACTCTTGCGCAGGGCCTCGAGCCGGTCTTCGTAGAAGGCGCGCTTCTTCTTCTTGCGGGTCTGCTCCGCCAGCTCCTTGAGGGCACCGCCAAGGCTCTTGTAGGCGTTGGGGAGGGTGTAGCCGAAGCGGCAGGCCAGATCGATGGCCCGCTCATCGGCGCTGATGGCGTCCTGCAGGCGCTTCTCGGAGTTGTTCTTGAGGTAGAGGCGATACCCGGCGAAGCCCGAGAGGCCCAGGGCCATCACCAGCAGGAGGCCGTCCTGCACCCACAGTTCCCCGATGGCGCCGCCCAGGCCGATGGCCAGAGCCGCCATCTCCCAGCCATCCCGGGGCACGGCGTCGTTCTGGATGCGGCCAACTTCGTGCCAGAAGAGCAGGTTGCGGTGGTCGAGGGCGAGGCCGTCCCATTTTTCGAGATCCACCTGGATCTCGATCTCATCGCGGCCGATCTCCTCGATGGTGATCAGCGGGGGATCGACCGAGGCCGCGGCTTCCACGAACACCCAGCTCTGCATTTCGGGAGGCAGCAACCCCTTGAGGCGCTGGAGTTCGCTCATCGACAGGATCAGGCGGTGCGGTGGACGCTCACGTTAGCCACTGCTGACCCGAGCCACTGCTGACGCCGCACCCCGGTTGTGGTTGAACCTTCCTGACGGCAGGGGCATGAGACTCTGGATGGGTTTGGCCGCCGCCCACGCCCATGCCCCGCCGCACGGACCTGCGTCGCATTCTGCTGCTGGGCTCCGGGCCGATCGTGATCGGGCAGGCCTGCGAGTTCGACTACTCGGGCACCCAGGCGTGCAAGGCCCTGCGGGCCGAGGGCTACGAAGTGGTGCTGGTCAACAGCAATCCGGCTTCGATCATGACCGATCCGGACATGGCCGACCGGACCTACATCGAGCCCCTCACCCCCGAGGTGGTGGCCCGGGTGATCGCGACCGAGAAGCCCGATGCCCTGCTCCCCACGATGGGCGGCCAGACGGCGCTGAACCTGGCGGTGGCCCTGGCCGAGGACGGCACCCTGGAGCGCTACGGGGTGCAACTGATCGGTGCCGACCTGGAGGCGATCCGCAAGGCGGAGGACCGCCTGCTGTTCAAGGAGGCGATGGAGCGCATCGGCGTGGCCGTGTGTCCCTCCGGGATCGCCAACAACCTGGAGGAAGCCGAGACGGTCGGGGAGGCCATCGGCTCCTACCCCCGCATCATCCGACCGGCCTTCACCCTCGGCGGCAGCGGCGGCGGCATTGCCTACAACCCCGAGGAGTTCCGCGCCTTCTGCAAGAGCGGCCTGGAGGCCAGCCCGGTCTCCCAGATCCTGATCGAGCAGTCGCTGCTGGGCTGGAAGGAGTTCGAGCTGGAGGTGATGCGCGACACCGCCGACAACGTGGTGATCGTGTGCTC
This sequence comes from Aphanothece microscopica RSMan92, assembly GCF_046613545.2. Lineage (NCBI taxonomy): Bacteria > Bacillati > Cyanobacteriota > Cyanophyceae > Chroococcales > Aphanothecaceae > Aphanothece > Aphanothece microscopica. The sequence goes on from NZ_JBKKKY020000007.1 coordinate 61,035, forward strand.
GATCGAGAACCTCGATCCGATGGGGGTGCACACCGGCGACTCGATCACCGTGGCGCCGGCCCAGACCCTCACCGACCGGGAATACCAGCGGCTGCGGGACCAGTCGATCGCGATCATCCGCGAGATCGGGGTCGACACCGGCGGCAGCAACATCCAGTTCGCGATCAACCCCGCCAACGGCGATGTGGTGGTGATCGAGATGAACCCGCGCGTCTCCCGCAGTTCAGCCCTGGCCTCCAAGGCCACCGGCTTCCCGATCGCCAAGCTGGCCGCCCGCCTGGCGGTGGGCTACACCCTCGACGAGATCGTCAACGACATCACCGGGGCGACGCCGGCCTGCTTCGAGCCCACGATCGACTACGTCGTCACGAAGATCCCGCGCTTCGCCTTCGAGAAGTTCCAGGGCAGTCCGGCGGTGCTGACCACCTCGATGAAATCGGTGGGGGAGGCGATGGCGATCGGCCGCTGCTTCGAGGAGTCCTTCCAGAAGGCCCTGCGTTCCCTGGAGACCGGCCACGCCGGCTGGGGCTGCGATCGCCCGGATCCGAGCTGGGAGCCTGCCGAGCTCAACCGGGCCCTGCGCACCCCGACGCCGGAGCGGATCTTCGCCGTGCGGGCCGCCATGGTCGCCGGGCGCAGCGACGCGGAGATCCACAGCCTCAGCGCCATCGACCCCTGGTTCCTCGCCAAGCTGCGGCGCATCGTCGCGTGCGAGCAGCGGCTGCTGCGGGATCGCCCCCTCGCCGCCCTGGATGCCGCTTCCCTGCTGGAGCTCAAGCAGCTCGGCTTCTCCGACCGCCAGATCGCCTGGGCCACCGGGAGTGAGGAGCTGGCCGTGCGGCGCCATCGCCAGGCCCTCGGGGTGACGGCGGTGTTCAAGACCGTGGACACCTGCGCCGCCGAATTCGCCTCCACCACCCCGTACCACTACTCCACCTACGAACGTCCCCTGGAGCGGATCGGTGCGGCGGGTGCGATCACGACGGTGCCGCCCGAGGACGAGGTGCGTCCGGAGAGCCGTCAGAAGGTGATGATCCTCGGGGGCGGCCCGAACCGCATCGGCCAGGGCATCGAGTTCGACTACTGCTGCTGCCACGCCTCCTTCGCCCTGCAGGACGAGGGTTTCGCCACGGTGATGGTGAACAGCAATCCCGAGACCGTCTCCACCGACTACGACACCAGCGATCGGCTCTATTTCGAGCCCCTCACCCTGGAGGACGTGCTCAATGTGATCGAGGCCGAACGGCCGGCCGGGGTGATCGTGCAGTTCGGCGGGCAGACGCCCCTCAAGCTGGCCATTCCCCTGCTCCGCTGGCTGGACTCGCCCGAGGGGCAGGCCACCGGCAGCCGCATCTGGGGCACCTCCCCCGAGTCGATCGACACGGCCGAGGACCGGGAACAGTTCGAGGCCATCCTGCGCCGGCTGGAGATCCGCCAGCCCCGCAACGGCCTGGCCCGCACGGAAGCCGAGGCCCGGGCCGTGGCGGAGCGGGTGGGCTATCCGGTGGTGGTGCGTCCCAGTTACGTGCTGGGGGGGCGGGCCATGGAGGTGGTGCACGGCGAGGAGGAGCTCAACCGCTACATGGCCGAGGCGGTGACCGTGGAACCCGACCACCCGGTGCTGATCGATCAGTATCTGGACAATGCCGTGGAGGTGGATGTCGACGCCCTGTGCGACCACACCGGCAGCGTGCTGATCGGCGGGGTGATGGAGCACATCGAGCCCGCCGGGATCCACTCGGGGGATTCGGCCTGCTGCCTGCCCACCGTGAGCCTGGGGGAGGCCGGTCTGGCCACGATCCGCAGCTGGAGCCGGGACCTGGCCCTGGCCCTGGAGGTGCGGGGCCTGATCAACCTGCAGTTCGCCGTGCAGCGCACCGAGGCCGGCGAGGAACGGGTGTTCATCATCGAGGCGAACCCCCGTGCTTCCCGCACCGTGCCCTTCGTGGCCAAGGCCACCGGGGTGCCGCTGGCCAAGGTGGCCAGCCGCCTGATGGCCGGCCGCAGCCTGGCCGAGCTGGGTCTCACCCAGGAGCCCCGGCCCCCGCTCCAGACGGTCAAGGAGGCCGTGCTGCCGTTCAAGCGCTTCCCAGGCTCCGACACCCTGCTCGGCCCCGAGATGCGCAGCACCGGGGAGGTGATGGGCATCGCCAGCGGATTCGGCATGGCCTACGGCAAGGCCGAGCAGGGGGCGGGGGAAGGGCTGCCCACCGCCGGCAGGGTGTTCCTCTCCACCCACGACCGCGACAAGGCCGCGCTGGTGCCCGTGGCCCGGGGGCTGGAGGCGCTGGGCTTCGAGCTGATCGCCACCTCGGGCACGGCGGCGGCCCTGGCGTCGGCCGGCCTGAAGGTGGAGTCGATCCTCAAGGTGCATGAAGGACGGCCGAACATCGAGGATGCCATCCGCTCCGGCCGCATCCAGCTGGTGATCAACACGCCGATCGGCCGGCAGGCGGCCTTCGACGACACCTACCTGCGCCGGGCCGCCCTCGACTACGCCGTGCCCACCCTTACCACCCTGGCCGGGGCCCGCGCCGCCGTGGAGGCGATCACGGCGCTACAGCAGCAGCCGCTGCAGATCACCGCCCTGCAGGACATCCACCCCGCCGCTGTGGTGTAGGGGGAGAAGCCTTGTTGATCGTTGGCTCCGACGATCAAGGTTGAAGTGGCCATGGTTCATTTACAGGACAAAACCTTGTCGGCACAGCCAAGCCAGGTCTCGTTCCAGCCTCCACTGCCGGGTCCATCGAGGCAGCCGATCACGGATGCGACGGGTCCTGATCGGGAAATCCGGTTTGGCAAGCCTTTGGATGGTTGCGATCAGTTCAGCCCTCTCGGCGACGGCGACGGTTACAAAGATGACATGATTCTTCTCGAGTTTGTCTGAACGAATGCTCAGCGCACGTACAAGCTTGGGGGCTTTGCATCGCCATGTTCTGTGACCTGATGACCTGAGTCTGGCTTCAAGGGCAGAAAAAGAATTCTTGCTCGTGCCGATCAGGATTGCTTTCGGCAGCCGCTTGTGTTGGCCGCTGAGGAATGCGCCCAGAGAAGCCTCAAGTCGTGATAAGTCGAGCAGGCGGGGCTGCTCTTGGAGTCGATTGTCGAGCTCGCTGTAGGGATGGTCCAGCGCAAGGGCGATCTTTCTGTAAACAGCCGTACCGTTGTCACTGTAAATCTCAAGAAGCTTGGTGCCATGATCGGCCCCAATGAAGTTGGTGAGGCCGGCCCCATGGAGTCCGGCAATATGAGTACGTCCTCTCATGGCGAGTATCTGTTCGGCAGGGCTGTGATCCTCCATGTAGGTCACGTCGAAGCCGTTGATGCGGAAATAGCCCTCAATGCTCCTGAGGTTGCTAAAGCTCCGCAGTGAACCCTGTTGCCGTGAAATGAACAGTTTCTTGCTTTTGGGTTTCTCGCCTGGCTTGACTTCCTTGCCGAAATCCTGGAAGCATCTGCGAAGATGAAGTAGATAGTCTCTGTCGGCGCGGTTGCAGGGGTGCTTCAATATGCGCGTCTCTGCGGGGAGGCTGGGGTCTTCCGGGAAAGAGTTGGAAAAGAAGTACAGTTGTTTGCAGTGATAGGCTTGGCGAGGTTCTACGTAAACGATATTGCTGATCTTGAGCACCTCTTCGGCTACAAACCGTAGCCATTTCCATGATTCTCCAATGACAAGTACATGGTCTGCCCTGAACCCCATTTGTTCTGCCAGCCAATGGCGGTAGAGGTGATCGAAAAGGACATGGCAGATGTTCCCGGCCAGCCAGTGATCGCTGGTGATCAGCGCCCTTCCCGGTAGGCGAGTGTGGTTATTGGCTGGAGCTTCCTGAATTTCTTGCCTTGTGGCCTCTAAATCGATGCCCAATCTTGGCTCCGCGGCTGAGCGAAGGGGGGCAGGGAGCAAGTGTGAGTCGATGGCGATCCATTTATGGCGAATCGGCAGCGAATTGGGATCATTGCGGTAGTAATAAGTTGCATCGGTAATCAAATTGAGATCCATGTCCCGCATTGTCCCGATGATGCGTAAGTTCATGGATAGGCTCGCGTTTTGCCTGAAACCTGAAAGAAGGATGCTGGGTTGCTTGGTCAATGCTGACTTGGGCGCTGGCCTCGGCGGCGATCAGCCCATCAAAGGCCCCCTCTCCTCAGGTGCAGGAGGCCAGAGGCAGGTGCTGGAGGCCAGAGGGTTCAAGGACCTTTGTCGCCGTGAGGATTCGCGTCTAGGGATGGTGGGGTTGATTGCAGTCCAATCAGTGATGGTGGCAAGCCAGTGTCATCCCTTGACTATGCCATGGGGGTTATAGCCTCAGCGCTCAAGTCCGCCATCCAATGGTGGCCCTGGTGGTGGATGCCTTGAGGCATCCCTGGCGCATGACTCCTTTGGCTGAGCGACGAGATCGGCCCATGAGTTCCTGCCGTGAGCTCATGCCCGGTAACACCGCAGCATGTCGGATTCGAGAGCTCAGGAAGGGTGGGTGCTGGGATCACAGGGCGGCTGGGGCCGGGCCACGGGCGGCTCCATGGTGGGTAGGTTTGACGACCCACCGAAGAACCAGCGTGACCACCGCCCCCCTGAGCGCGCCTGCCAGTTCAACCCCGGGCCCGACTCCGGAAGCGCCACGGACCCCTGCCTGCCTGCCCGGCAGCGACTGCACCACGGCCTTCCGGGCGGCCTACGAGAACCGCTACACCTGGGCCCCCGGCTTCGGCGGCTACCGGGGCCGCTGCATCTGGGAGCAGGACGGCCAGCGGGTCGAGGGGAGCTTCCAGGTGGGCGCCGATCTCAAGGCCACGGTGGAGGGCATCACCGATGAGACGGTGCACAAGGCCATGGCCAGCCAGCTGTGGGAGGTGGCGATCCACCGGGTGCGCCGCAGCTTCGAGCAGACCCACGGCGCCAACACCTTCACCGCCGGCGACACCGATGCGGTGGGCACCGAGGTGATCGTGGGCGGCAAGAACGCCGGCGATCGCTACCGGATCAAGGACGACGTGGTGACCATGGTGCACCGCCACATCCACGGCACGGTGGTGACGATCTTCACCGAGTCGGTCACCCAGACCGGGGCCGGATACCTGAGCCACACCTACACGAGCCAGTACGCCGACCCGGCCAGCGGTGAACTGCGCGGCGGCCTCAGCCATTTCACCGACAGCTTCGTGCCCCTCGGTGGCGACGGTCCCTGGGTGCTCAGCGAGCGGGTGATCGCCACCGCCGCCCACGGCGCGAACCCCGCCGGCCGCCAGGTGTTTCGTTTCGAAGACCTCCAGCCCCTCGCCTAGCCCTGGCTTTGACGGGGCCCCCATGACACCATCGCCGCAACGTTGCGGCGTGGCCTTGGAGTTGCTCAACCAAATCAACGCGGTGGTCTGGGGACCGGCCACGCTCTGGCTGATCGGGCTCACGGGCCTCTACCTGATGCTGGGGCTGCGGTTCATGCCGCTGCTGCGGATCGGCTTCGGCTTCCGCCAGGCGATCGCCTCGATCCGCTCCTCCAAGGGGGAGGGGGATGTGTCGGCCTTCGAGTCGTTGGCCACCGCCCTGGCCGCCACGATCGGCACGGGCAACGTGGCCGGCGTGGCCGGGGCCATCGCCGTGGGCGGCCCCGGCGCCGTGTTCTGGATGTGGGTGATCGCCTTCGTGGGGATGGCCACCAAGTACGCCGAGTCGCTGCTGGCGGTGCATTACCGCGAGGTGGATGGGCTCGGCGAGCACGTGGGTGGGCCGATGTACTTCATCCGCAACGGGCTCGGCCCCCGCTGGGCCTGGCTGGGGGTGCTGTTCGCCCTGTTCGGCACCCTGGCGGGCTTCGGCATCGGCAATGGGGTGCAGGCCCATGAGATGGCCAAGGCCCTCAACGAATCCCTGGCGATTCCTCCCCTGGCCACCGGCGTGGTGATGGCCGTGCTGGCCTACCTGGTGCTGATCGGCGGCATCGAGCGGATCGGCAAGGTGGCCGAAGTGGTGGTGCCGCTGATGGCCGCCGTCTACGTCGTGGGCTCTCTGGTGATCCTGCTGCTGCACATCGACAAGATCCCCGGCGCCTTCGGGGTGATCTTCAGCAATGCCTTCACCGGCCAGGCGGCCGCCGGTGGCGCCCTGGGCACGGTGATTCAGAAGGGCATCGCCCGCGGCATCTTCTCCAACGAGGCGGGGCTGGGCACGGCCCCGATCGCCCAGGCGGCGGCCAAGCCCGGTGATCCGGTGCTGCAGGGCAGCGTGGCGATGCTGGGCACCTTCATCGACACCCTGGTGATCTGCACGATGACCGCGCTGGTGATCGTGGCCAGCGGCCTCTACGACAGCGGGGTCCAGGGGGTGACCCTCACCATGGCCGCGTTCGACTGGGGGCTTCCCGGTGGGAAGTGGCTGGTCACCTTCGCCACCGTGTTCTTCACCGGCACCACGATCCTGGGCTGGGGGTACTACAGCGAGCGCTGTCTGGAGTTCCTGGTGGGCACCGGCGGCATCCGGCCGTTCCGCTACGTCTGGGTAGCGGTGGTGGTGATCGGCTCGGTGGCCAGCTTCGACGCCATCTGGACCGTGGCGGACATCCTCAACGGCCTGATGGCGATCCCCAACCTGATCGGCCTGCTGCTGCTCTCCGGCACGGTGTTCCGGCTCACGCGGGCCTATCGCTTCGATGGCGCCGGGAGCGGCCAGGGCGGATGACCAGGGCGGATGACCAGGGCGGATGACCAGGCCGGCTGACTAGGCCGGCTGGGCCGCCCCCGGTCCCGGCCTCAGGGCAGGGGGGCGATCATCTTCAGCTTCTCGTTCAGCTGGCTGGCCATCGACTGGCGCCCCACGGCCAGCACCTTGAGGGTGTCCTCGTGCATGCGCAGCTGGGCGTCGGCCACCTGCATGCCGCGCACCAGTTCCTTCACCTCGTCGGGGAGGGAGTTCAGGTCGTAACGCTTGCCCTCGAACGTGAGCACGGGTGGCTGCTGGGGTGTGGCGGTCACGGGGAAGCTCTCCTGGGCTGCTCGCTCAGGATACGGATGGACCCTCCTGACCCTCGGGGCGCGCCGCGGGTTGCGCCGGTGCGGGCAGGGGGCGCTTGAAGAAGAACATCAGCAGGGGCCCCACCTGGGCGGCCTCGACCATCTCCCAGTTCTCCCGCCCGAGGGCGTTGAGAAAGAACTGGAGCTGCTCGGCGGGGTGGCGGGGCCTGGCATTCAGGGCGCCGTACTGCTGGGGGAATTCCCGCTGCAGAAACTCCGGGCTGAGCGCTCCGCCCAGCTTCTCGCTGTCGCTCCGGGGGGAGGGCGGCTCGGGCGGGGCGCCACTCTCCACGTTGATGTGAATCACCCGGTACTCCCAGGCCATGGCCGTGCGCGTCAGGATTCGAGGTGGATGAACTGGCGCTCGCAGAGATCGCGGTAGCGACCGGCCTGCGCCATCAGCTGATTGTGGCTGCCCTCCTCCACGATCCTGCCCGCCTCCAGCACGACGATGCGGTCGGCGTTCTGCACGGTGGCCAGCCGGTGGGCGATCACCAGCACGGTGCGCCCGGCCATCGCCGCCTCCAGCCCCGACTGCACGGCCTCCTCGGCCTCGGCGTCGAGGGCGCTGGTGGCCTCATCCAGCAGCAGCACGGCCGGGTTGCCCAGCACGGCCCGGGCGATGGCGAGCCGCTGCAGCTGGCCGCCGGAGAAATTGCTGCCCCGCTCCTCGATCCGGCTGGCGTAGCCCTGGGGGAGGTTCTGCACGAAGCCATCGGCATTGGCGATGCGGGCGGCCTCGCGGATCGCCTCGGGGCTCGCCTCGCGGCCGAAGGCGATCGCCTCGGCCACGCTGCCCGAAAAGATGCTGCTCTGCTGCGGCACCAGGGCCACGGCCCGGCGCAGATCGCGGCTGCGCAGATCGGCCAGGTCGTGGCCGTCGAGCAGCACCCGCCCCTGCTGGCAGGCGTTGAAGCGCAGCAGCAGCGAGAAGAGGGTGCTCTTGCCCGCGCCGGAGGGACCCACCAGGGCCACCACCTCCCCGGGGTGCACCCGCAGGTCCACCCGATGCAGCACCGGTTGGCCCGGGCTGTAGGCGAAGCTCACGTCCTCGAGCACCAGTGCGCCCTTCACGGGCCCCAGCGGCGGGGCATCGGCGCGGTCCGGGGTTTCGACCGGCTCCAGTTCAATGGCGCGCAGGCGCTGCAGCGAGGCCTGGCCCTGCTGGAATTCGTTGAAGTTGGTGGTGAGGTGGGCGATCGGATCGATCAGCATCAGCAGGGCGGCCACATAGCTGCTGAAGCCCTGGCTGTTCAGGTCGCCCGACTGGATCCGCCAGGCCCCGATCAGCAGCACCGCCAGGATGCCCGCCGCCTCGAGCAGGCCCACCACCGGATGCTGCAGGGCCAGCAGCCGCAGGGTGCGGTAACGGGCGCGGCGGTGCAGCGCGATCTCCCGGTCGAAGCGCTCCTGCAGCCAGGGCTCGGCCGCAAAGGCCCGCACCAGGGGCAGCCCGGCGATCGCCTCGCCCAGCAGGCTGGCCAGCTCGCTCACCTGCTGCTGGCTGCGTTCGGCGGCCCCCATCACCCGGGCGCCGAAGCCGCTCACCAGCAGCGCCACCACCGGTGCCAGCAGCAGCGTGGCCAGGGCCAGGGTGCCGTCGAGCCACACCATGTAGCCCAGCACCGCCAGCAACTGCAGGGCGCTGGGGGTGGTGTCCTGAATCGTCTTGTAGATCACCTCCCCCACCCGGTCGGCGTCCTCGGTGAGGCGGTAGGTGAGGTCGCCGGCCGAGAGTTTCTCGAGGGCGTTGAAGTCGAGCCGCTGCAGCCGGGCGAACAGCTCGTGGCGCAGGGCCTGGCTCACATGCAGGGCGGGAGCGGCCAGCAGGGTGTCCTGGCCGAACTGGGCGGCTTTCTGCACCACGAACACCGCCAGGGCCGCCAGGATGGTCTGCAGGGTGACCACCACATTCCCGGCTCCGATCGCCGGAATCAGACGACCCGCCAGCCAGGCCAGCAGCGGCCAGCAGAGCACGAACACCAGGATGCACACCCCGCCGGCGGCGAGCCGCCGGCGGTGGGGGCGGAGCAGGGGCCACAGCCTGCGCAGGGTGCTGCCGATGCCGGCCGGGGGCGCAGGACGGGCCGTGGGCGATGCGAGCATCCGGGCACGCTATCGCCCGTGACTGCGGCCACTTCCTTGAAGCTCGATCAGTTCCTCAAGTTCCAGGGCCTGGTGGCCACCGGCGGCGAGGCCAAGCTGCGCATCCAGCGCGGCGATGTGCGGGTCAATGGGGTGATCGAAACGCGCCGCGGTCGCCAGCTGGCCTGCGGGGATGCGGTGAGCCTCGATGGCCACGAGCTGCTGGTCACCCCGGTGCGGCGTGAGCGCTGACGGACGGCCCATTAGCTTTTCAGCACGTCGCGTGGAGTGGACCGTTGGCCAAGGCTGTGATCGCAGGCAACTGGAAGATGCACATGACCTGCGCGGAGACGCGGGAGTTCGCCGCTGCCTTCCGCCCGCTGATCAGCGATCTTCCGGATGACCGCCAGGTGTTGATCGCCCCGCCGTTCACCGCCATCCCCACCCTCAGCCGCCACCTGGAGGGCACCGGCGTGGCCATCGCCGCCCAGAACGTGCACTGGGATGAAAAGGGGGCCTACACCGGTATGGTGTCGGCGGCGATGCTGGTGGAGCACGGGGTCACCCACGCCATCGTCGGCCACAGCGAGCCGCGCAAGTACTTCAGCGAGTCGGACGAGCAGATCAACCTCCGCGCCCGCACGGCCCAGAAGCACGGCCTGATCCCCATCCTCTGCGTGGGCGAAAGCCTGGATCAGCGGGAGACCGGGGAGACCGAGCGGGTCATCCACCGCCAGATCGAGCAGGGCCTCGAGGCCGTCGACCCCACCCGGCTGATCGTGGCCTACGAGCCGATCTGGGCGATCGGCACCGGCAAGACCTGCGCCGCCGATGAAGCCAACCGCATCTGCGGCCTGATCCGGGGCTGGGTGGGCCACAAGGACGTGACGGTGCAGTACGGCGGTTCGGTGAACCCTGCCACGATCGATGATCTGATGGCCCAGAGCGACATCGACGGGGTGCTGGTGGGTGGAGCGTCCCTGGACCCCGCCAGCTTCGCCCGGATCGCCAACTTCCGGGTTTCCGCCACCGTTTGAGCGCCACCGCCACCAGCCGCGATCCCGCCTGGCCGCCGGCCTGGGGCCGCCGCACCCAGGTGATGGGGGTGCTGAACCTCACGCCGGACTCCTTCAGTGATGGCGGGCGCTGGGAGCGGCCCCAGGACGCCGTGCGCCAGGCGGGCCGGATGCTGGCGGCGGGGGCCGATCTCCTTGACCTGGGGGCGCAGAGCACCCGGCCCGGCGCCGAGGAGGTGGGCCCCGAGCGGGAATGGTCGCGGCTGCGGCCGGTGCTGCAGGCGATCCGGGCCAGCCATCCCGGCGCCCTGCTCTCGATCGACACCTTCCACCCCGCCGTGGCGGAACAGGCCCTGGCGGCCGGTGCCCACTGGATCAACGATGTGCGCGGCGGCAGCCCCGATCGCCGCGATCCGGCCATGGCGGCTGTCGTGGCGGCGGCCGGCTGCCCCTACGTGCTGATGCACAGCCGCGGCGACAGCGCGGGGATGGACGGCCGCGCCGTCTATGCCGATGTGGTGGAGGAGGTGCGCCGGGAACTGCTCACGGCCAGCGAGGCGGCCCTGGCCGCCGGCGTGGCGGCCGGGCAGATCGTCTGGGATCCGGGCCTCGGTTTCGCCAAGACCACCGAGCAGAACCTGGAACTGCTGCGGGGGCTGGCACGGCTGTGCGGGGGGGGCTTCCCCGTGCTGGTGGGACCCTCCCGCAAGCGCTTCATCGGCGCGGTGCTGGCCGAGCCCCGTCCGCGGGCCCGGATCTGGGGCACGGCTGCCGTCTGTGCCCAGGCCATCACCATGGGGGCCGCCGTGCTGCGGGTGCACGACGTGGGGCCGATCGTGCAGACGGCGCGGATGGTCGATGCCATCACAGCCGGTCCCCGGGGCTGAGCTGCGGCAGGGCTCAGACGCTGGCGGCGTACTCGATCTCGCCCCTGGCGTTCACCTTCGCCTCGGAGAAGAACCGGGCCATGGTGGGGGAGATGTGTCCGCGGGCGGCGAGGATCTCGCCGATGCGCCCACCCCGCTGGAGCTGCTCCTTGAGGGCATCCTCCAGTTGCTCTGCGCTGATGGCCCCCAGCTCCAGCAGGCGTTCGCCCAGCCGTTTCTCGTTGAAGCCCTGCTCGTCGAACAGGGTGGGGTTGAGCAGCAGATCGATCATCTGCGGCGACACCTGAAGATTCAGGCGCAGGAACTCGCCGAAGCGCTGGGTGGCGGCAAAGGGGCGGTACTCCTCGAGGAGCCGATCGAGATCCTCGAGTTCGAGCACGCCGGCCTCCACCAGCTTGTTGCCGAGGGTCTGGCTGGTGAAGCTGCGGCTGCCTTCCGACGCCGCCTCGAGATCACCCTCCACCAACTGGGGCTGCTGGAAGAATTCCTGCACCCACGGGTCCTGCTGGAGGAAGGTGAACAGCTCCCGGGGGTTGAGGCTCAGGCTGCCGAAGCGCTCCTCGATCAACTCCTCGAGGAAGGCCACCTCGGTGGTGGGACCGACCACCTGAAAGGGAAGGCGAGCTGAGCGGCCATTGCCGATCAGCTCCACTTGAACATGACCTGATGTCAGGCGAAAGCGGAACATCCACTCGCCCGGCCCTGAGCCGGCTGCGATTCTGGGCTCAAGCTAGAGCCGCCCTGCCGTTCTGGCCGGCTTGTTATCAAAACCCTGCGCATGGCTGCTCGGGGCGGTGGCAAACAGCGTCAACATGCCTAGCTTTCAGCCATATGCTCGATCCGAGTGGCCCGATCCCCCTCCACGGAGCCTGAACGCGCCGGTCTGCTGAGCGCGCTGGGAGGCTTCGTGCAGGCTGCCCGCAGCCGAGGGCGCACTGCCTTCGAGACCAGCTTCGACCTGATCGATGAGCTGGTCCACCACCGTTTCTTCCGCTCCCTGCGCGATGTCGACTGGAGCACCTACCAGCTGGGGCCGATCCTGATCGCCTCGGTGTTGATCAACCTGCTGGAACTGGCCTCCCCTCTCTACATCAACATCGTCTACACCTCGATCCTCCCCACCGGCTCCATGTCGAGCCTGCTGGTGCTCTCGGTCGGGGTCGTGGTGCTGATGGTGCTGGGGGGCTGGTTGAAGACCGTGCGCCTGGGGCTCACCGGTTCGGATGGGGCCCGGCTGCAGCACCACCGCCGCATGGAGGCGCTGATCCATTTCTCCCAGATGCGGTTGGGCGACTACCTGCGCCTCTCGCCGGCCGCCCACGCCGAGCGGCTCAACAGCATCAACCTGCTGCGGGATGAGAGTTCCCTGCAGGCGCTCACCACCGCCATCGACCTGGCCTTCTCGCTTCTGTTCGTGCTGGTGCTGTTCCTGATCGCCGGCAGCGTCGGTCTGGTGGCGGTGGTCGCGATCGTGGTCTACCTGCTCAGGGCCCTGGCCTTCGCCCGCGACTTCGAGGCCCTGGCCAAGCGCCGCGACCTGCTGGAGCTGGATCGGGTGGGCTACCAGGGCAAGCTCATGGGGGCGATCGATCTGATCAAGTCCAACTCCGGGCTGGGCCGCCAGTTCCTGGTGGGCAACGAGCAGCGCCAGGAGGAGCTGGCCTGGCAGCGGATGGTGAACAACCGCTTCACCGGCCAGCAGCAGGCCTTCGGCAACCTGATGAGCCAGCTGACCCTGGCGGGGATCGTCACCTGGGGGGCGCTGCTAGTGATCCGCGGCCAGCTGCTGGTGGGAGCCCTGGCGGCGGCCCTGTTGCTCGGCGGCAAGATCCTCGCCCCGTGGCAGCAGGCCATGGCCCTCTGGAGCAGCTACCGCCGCCTCAGCCACGCCCGCGACGAGTTCGATGCCCTGATGGCCACCCCGGTGGAGCCGGAAGGGGGCCAGGCCGAACTCGCCATTCCGCTGGAGGGTGCCATCAGCCTCAGCCGGGCCGGCCAGCCCCTGGCGGTCATCACCTCGGGCAGCACGGTCGTGATGCGCGACCAGAGTTTCGGCGCCGATGTGCGCCATCTGTTCCTGGGGCTCATCCAGATCGAGCCGGATGACCAGCTCAGCGTCAGCGGCCTGCCGGTGGGCAACTACCACCGCGACGAACTGCGCCAGCGGATCGCCTATGTGGATCCCTCCAGGGATTTCTTCGACGGAACCCTGCTGCAGAACATCACCAGTTTCCAGCCCCGTCGCTACCAGCGGCGCGCCCTGTTCTGGTCGTATCTGATCGGGCTCGATGCGATGGTGCGGGGCCTGCCCAACGGCTACAACACGGCCGTCGGCACCAGCCAGCCCACCGGCCTCTCCCGCGATGCCCAGCAGCTGTTCCACGTGGTGACGGCCCTGGCCCGGGGGCCCCAGCTGCTGCTGCTCGATCTGAGTGACTGTGCCTACGGCAAGGACTTCATCGATGGCCTGCAGCGCCTGCTGCGCCGCACCCACGGCCGCACCACGGTGCTGATCAGCGGCGCCGGCCGGGTGCTCAGCTCCTTCACCGATCAGGAAGTGGAGATTCCCGCGATCCGCCGGGAGGTGGCGGCATGACCACGATGACACCGCGTTCAATGCTGCTGCGGGATCTGACGCTCAGTCCCGAAGCCCCGATGGCGTTCTGCGTGCGGCTGTTGCTGCAGCAGATGCTGTGGACCGGGCGGCCGGAGGAACTCTTCGAGCTGCTGGGCCGCGATCCGCGCCAGATGGATCTGGTGGATGCCCGCAACCTGCTGCTCCGGCTGGGCTACGGCAGCCGGATGGAGGTGCTCGAGACCTGGAACCAGCTAAACCCCCAGCTGTTGCCGGCGCTCTACGTGGCGCCGGACAACGTGCCCTTCGTGCTCTCCCGCACGGCCCGGGGCGAGCTGGTGGCCGGCAATGTGAACGGCCGCTGCGATCTCTACGACCTGCCCACCGGTGGGCGGGTGGTGTTCCTGCAGGAGAAGGCCGGCGCCGAACGCGTCACCCTGCTGCAGCAGATCCTCTACCGCTTCACCAACCGGATCGGGGTGCTCTACGGGCTGAGTTTCGCCCTGGCGCTGCTGGCCCTCACCCTGCCCTTCTACATCCGGGCGATCTACAACATCTCGATCCCGAGTTCCAGCCTGCTCTCCACGTTCTGGATCTTTCTGGGGGTGGTGCTGCTGTTCGTTCTGGACTGGATCCTGCGGCAGTGGCGTTCGGCCCATCTCTCCCAGCTTTCCGGTCGGCTGGATGCGCTGGTCGGCGTCACGCTGATGGAGAAGCTGTTCGGTCTGGATTACCGCCAGATCGAAGCGCTCGGTCGCACCGGCCTGGAGAACAGGCTCCGCAATCTCGACAGCCTGATCGGCTACCTCCAGGGCCCCCTGGCCGTGGCCTGCCTCGATTTCCCCTTCGTGCTGCTGTACCTGGGGGCCATTGCCCTGATCAGTGGCTGGCTGGTGCTGGTGCCCCTGGCCCTGATGGTGGTGAGCGGTCTGCTGGTGTGGCTGCTGTCGCGCTACTACACCGGGGCGGCCGAGCTCAACCTGGCCAGCGGCCTCGGCATCGGCCAGGCCCAGCAGGAGATGGTGAGCCGCTTCCTCGAGGTGAAGCTCGCCAACGTCGAGTGGGTGTGGCTGCAGCGCCTGCGCGGTCTGTCGGCCCAGAGCACCACCAGCTCCCTGGTGCTCAACCGTCAGGTCGGGCGGCTGCAGGTCATCACCAGCACCACCTCCCAGCTGGCGGGGGTCCTCACCCTCGCTGTGGGGGTCTGGATGGCCTACGGCTCCAACCAGGGCCCGGCGGCGATGGGCAATCTGATCGCCGCCATGTTCTTCGTGTGGCGCGTGTTCACGCCGTTCCAGCAGCTGATGAACGCCCTGCTCCGCTACACCACGATGCGGAACCAGTACCTGCAGCTCAACCAGTTCCTGCGGCTGCGCTCCCCCAGCCGCACCAGCGGCGCGGCGGTGAGCGCGGCCCAGATGCGCGGCTCGATCCTGCTCGATTCGGCGGCCTGTCGCCTGGGTTCCGACGGCGCCCTGGCCATCACCCGCGTCTCCCTCTCCGTGGCGCCGGGCCAGATCCTGGCCATCACCGGCAATCCGGGCTGCGGCAAGTCCACCACCCTGCGGGTGATCGATCAGCTCTACCCCCTGGCCAGTGGCACCCTGCTGTTCGACGGCCAGGACCACCGCCAGTTCAGCGCCGATCTGATCCAGCGGAACATCGCCCTGCTGATGGCCGACACGGCCCTGTTGCCCGGCAGCGTCTGGTCCAATCTCACGGCGATGAACCCGAACGCCTCGCTCACCGGCGTGCGGCGCATCTGCGGTCAGCTGGGCCTGCTGGAGTTCCTCGACAGCCTGCCCCAGGGTCTGGAGACGGAGCTCACCGATGAGATCGTCTACCGGATTCCCAATGGCGTGCGCAAGCTGATGTCCCTGGCGCAGGCGGTGATCAAGGACACCCCGATCCTGATGATCGACGATGTCAGCCAGGGTCTGGCCCCCGACCAGTTCCAGATCGTGCTGGAGGCCCTGCCCAGCCTGCGCACCTGCACCTTCAGCGGGCAGGAGCGCAGTGTGATTCTCGCCACGGACAACAAGCTGCTGCTGGAGCGTGCGGATCGCCTCTGCATCCTGGACAAGGGCGTCACCTCCTTCAACGGCACACCCGACGAATTGCGCGCTCGGATGCAGAAAACCACCTGAATGGGTCCCGCCTGAGGCCCCCCACCCCTTTTGCCCCGTTCATCCTCCTTCGCGCTTCCGCCATGACCTCCTCTTCCGCTTCCGCTCCCCAGGGCACCCCTCCCGAGGAGTCCCTCGCCCTTCCACCCGCCGGTGGCCTGCTGGCCAGGCTGCCTGGGATGGACAGCCCCGATGCCCTCACCCTGGTGGGCCGCAACCGGCTCAGCCAGGCGCTCGAACTCGAGGAAAAGCCGGACAACCGTTACCTCAGGCTCACCCTCTACGTGCTGGGGGCGGCGGCGCTGATCTTCTTCCCCTGGGCGGCGCTGACGCCGATCACCCAGGTGGTGAATGCCTCCGGGGAGGTGATTCCCGAGGGGGAGGTGAATGTGGTGCAGCACCTGGAGGGCGGCATCGTGGCTTCGGTGGATGTGACCGATGGCCAGGAGGTGAGCAAGGGCGATGTGATGCTGGAGCTGCGGCCCAACCTGGTGGAGAGCGAATACAAGGCCACCGAGCAGCAGCTCAAGAACCTGATGGCCCAGCAGCGCCAGCTCCAGGCGGCCATCCGCGGCGATCGGGTGTTCGTGGCCGAGCCGGGCAAGGTGGGCGATGCCCAGCGCAATCTGCTCAACAGCCGTATCGACAACCGGGCCGATCAGATCGACCGGGTGCAGGCCCAGATCGCCCAGAAGCAGGCGGAGATCAATGGTTTGAATGACCAGATCGGCAAGTTCCGCCGCGAGCTGCAGCTCTATGGCGAGCAGCGTCAGATGTTCGCCGATCTGGTGGCCACCGGTGCGGCCTCCCGCCTCAACCTGCTGAATGTGGAGCAGCAGGAGGCCGCCGCCCGCACCAAGCTGGCCGAGCTGACCGGCGCGCGCAATGAGGCCACCAAGCTGCTCGATGAGGCCAGGGCCAACCTGCGGGGTCTGCAGTCCGGCCTGCTGCTGGAGCAGAACTCCCAGATCGCCCAGCTGGTGAACGAGGAGGCGGTGGTGGCCGAGAACATCAAGAAGGTGAAAAACCAGCTGGAGCGCACCCGGATCACCGCCCCGGTGGCCGGGGTGGTGAGCGATCTGCGCTTCAAGGCCCCTGGAGCCGTGGTGGGTCCGGGCGCGGTGGTGCTCTCCGTGGTGCCCAACGACAGCCGCAAGCTGGTGGAGGTGCGGGTGCCCTCCTCGGACATCGGCTTTGTGAAAACGGGCCAGAAGGTGGAAGTGAAGTTGCAGCCGTTCGATTCCACCATCTACGGCTCCATCCCCGGCCGCGTGAGCAGCATCGCCGCTTCGACGGTGCAGGATCCGGATGACCGCCGCTATTACTACAAGGCCCGCATTGAGCTGGATCGGCAGTACATGGATGCCGAGAACCGCCGCTACCCCATTCAGGTGGGTATGCCCCTGGTGGCTGACATCAAGGGGCCCCAACGCAGCGTGCTGCGCTACATCTTCCAGCCCTTCACCCGCACCTTGGATTCGGCCCTGCGGGAATCCCGCTGAGCCCCTCACCCAGGCCGATCCGGGGTCCGCTCTGCTGCCGGACCCCGGTCCTTCTGCCACCCCCTGGGGTGGCTTTTGTGTGGCGGAGCTTGCTGCGCGAGGCCTTCCGCAGGGCCGCCTGGCTGTACATCCCCAATCTCTCAGCTTCTTCTCAGAAGACTGAGGCCTGAGCTGGCGCAAGGGTTCTGAGGCTTTTTGTGGCCCCTGATCACCGGTGGGCACTGAACGGAGCTGTTGCATTGCCCTTGACGCTGCAGCCAAACCCGCCGGCCTGCATACGTTGGAACAAGAGAAGCCAGCTCCCGGGTTCCCCCTGCTGGCCGGACCGTTCCATTGCTTTCAGGTCATGGCTGACGACGTCACCATCGTTACTCCCAGTGCTGAGGAGAGCGTTGCGAGTTCCAGCGGCGTGGAGCTGGCGGCTGCTGGCCTGGAGCGGCAGAACGAAGCGGCCGGCAACATCACGGATGCCAGGGTGTATGACCCCAGTGGCGGCTTCGACAACCCCGGGGGCAACACCCGCTTCGGTGATGCCCAGGACAACACCCAGGTCGAGACGCGCGGTCCCAACGACATCGGCAACCTGAGGGTCCAGTCGCCCGCGCCGAAACCTCCGGGCCCTGATGTGGCCGAGGGCGGTGGCGGCGGCTCGGCCGATCTGCCCGGTACCCCGCTCTCCCCGATCCAGCAGAGCCGGGTGGGCCAGACGCCCGTCCCCCAGTCGGACCCGCTGCTGCAGCAGCTCGAAGACTTCCCCACGGGCACCACGGAAGAGCAGCCGCAGCCGCCCCAGCCTCAGCCGGTGGTGAACAACACGGTGGTCAACAACACGGTGGTGAACAACCCCGTGGAGAACACCACGGTGGTGAACAACAACGTGGAGAACACCACGGTGGTGAACACCACCAACATCACCCCGACCACCCCGGAGGTTAATCAACTTCCGAGCGTTGATGTGCTTCCAGATCCGTCCACCCCCACCACCACCAACGACGCCCTTCAGGGGCCGGGCGGGATCGGCATCGTTCTGGGTGAAGGTGAGGTGGCGGAAATCGGCATCGATCCTGCAGCTCTGGCGGGTGACCCTGACTACGCCCTCTTTGCTAGAACTTCTGGTGTTATCAACATCGGTGATCCCGATGGTTTGGATGACATTCAATCCTTCACCTTCTCATGGGGGGTTCCCGATGCATCGGGGGCTGTCAATACCCGGACATTCCAGTTTTCCTCTCTGGCTGACCTGATCAGCAGCGGATCCGCACTCGTCTCCTTCACTCTGGAGGCCGGGGATGGGGATGCCACGCCGGAAGGCCGCTCACGTTCACCGGTTTCACGGTGCTGTCACCGACCATTGCGCAGATCAGCTTCACGTTTGTGCTGGCGGATCCGGTGAACAATGCGGCCCCCGGTGCCAACATCTTTTCGGACTACGCCACCATTCCCTTCACGGCGACGGTGACCGACTCCGGCGGTTTGAGCGACACGAATTCTGGCAATATCCTGATCATCGATGGCGAGCCCACCGTTGTCGTCAACGAGGATGCGGTCACCCAGCTGATCGCCGACGAGTCAGCCGGTGAGATCGGCACCGCCGGCGGCAGTGAGAATGCCGCCGGCTTCGACACCATCACGGCGGATTTCTCGCTGGTGTTCGACAGTGACACCGTTGCCCCTGGCGTGCAGACCAACTTTGGTCCGGACCGCGCCGGCACGGCCTCCTACAGCCTGGTGCTCACCGGCACCGGTGTGCCCTCCGGCCTGTTCGCCCTCAACCCGTCTGCGACCACCGCCGGCAGCGAGATCCTGCTGAGCCAGGTGGGCGACGTAGTGACCGGTTCGGCCGATGGCACCAATTACTTCACGATCAGCGTGGATCCCGCCACCGGCGTGGTGACCTTCACCCAGCTGGCGGCGATCTGGCATCCCATCCCGGGCACCGGCAGCTTTGATGAGCCGGCGACGTTGACCCTGGCTGATCCTGCGGCGCTGCAGATCGTGCAGACCATCACCGACTTCGACGGTGATAAGGACAGCGCCGGAGTGAATCTTGGGGCTGGGGTGTTCACGATTGAGGATGACGGTCCAACCCTTGATCCAGCCGGAACCTTTGACGAAAGCTTGGTGCTGGATGAATCGGCACTGGACGGAACGCTTCCTGCGTATGCAGACCAGGATGGTGTGTATAGCGCGACGGTGGATCTGTCGACCGTGTTTGGCGATGGTGATCTGG
>NZ_JBKKKY020000008.1:0-80426 GCF_046613545.2 Aphanothece microscopica RSMan92
ACGGCTTCGCCCAGTCGGAACCCGATGCCCAGCGGCTGCGGCGCCTTGGCCTCCACCGCGTCGAGGCGGTGGGCTCCACCAAGTGGGATGCGGAGTCTCCCCGCCGGGATCCGGCGCTGCTGGAGCGGCTCGAGCCCTTCCGGGCGGGGCGACGGGTGCTGCTGCTGGCCAGCAGCCACAACGGTGAGGAGCAGCTGCTGCTGCAGGCCTGGCCGCGGCTGCGCCAGGCGCTCGGCCCCCTGCTGCTGCTGCTGGTGCCGCGCCATCCCGAGCGGGCCAGGGCCGTCTGTGCCCTGGCGGCACGAAGGCAGCTGAAGGCGAGACCCTGGGATGATCTGGAGACTGATCGGGAGGCCATGGCGGATCCTGGATCCTGCGGAGCCCTGGATGCGGTGGTGGTGGATCGGCTTGGCAGCATGGGCAGCTGGATTGCTGCGGCCGATCTGGTGGTGATGGGAGGCAGCCTGGCCCCGCACGGGCGCTGCGTCGGGGGCCACAACCCGCTCGAACCCGTGCGCGCCGGCAAGGTGGTGGTCTGCGGTCCCGACATGGCGAACTTCGCCGGGCTGACCGAGACCCTGGCGGCCATGGGCTGGCTGCATCAGTTCCCCAGTACCGAAGCCCTCTGGTCCGGGGTCGTCAGGCTGCTGGAGGGCGCCTGCCCGGCCCCGCCACCGCTTCAGCTGGAGGGCCCCTCCGCCCAGATCGCACGGCGGATCATCGCCGAACTGGTGTCGGGCGCGAAGCTGCTGCCGATGGCGTCCCGCTGATGCTGCTGGCCACCCCCCCGTTCTGGTACCGCCGCCGTCCCTCCCTGCGTGCCCAGCTGCTCAGGCCCCTGGCCCTGCTGTATGCCCTTGGCGTCGGGCTGCACCGTGGCTGGGTGAGGCCTCTGCGGCTCCCGGTGGCCGTGGTCTCGATCGGCAACATCACCGTCGGCGGCACGGGCAAGACCCCACTCGTGATCGGCCTGGCCCGGATCCTGCGCGAGCGGGGCGTGCGGCTGGCCGTGCTCACCCGCGGCTATGGCAGTGGTCGCCGCAGCCCGATCCGCCTGCTCGGGGCCCTGGGTCAGGAACCGCGGCTCCCCGGCCTGCTCACCGGGCTGGGGGACGAAGCCCTGGAGCTGGCCGGCAGTCTGGCGGATGTGCCCGTCTGGGTGGGTTCCGATCGCAGGGCCGCCGCCCGCCAGGCGGTGGCGGAGGGGGCGGAACTGCTGCTGCTCGATGACGGTCTGCAGCACTGGCCCCTGGCCCGTGACTGTGACGTGACCGTGCTGGATGCCCGCCATGGGCTCGGCAACGGCCTGCTCTTCCCGGCCGGTCCCCTGCGGGAGCCGGCGTCGCACTTCGGTCGTGCCGACCTGCTCGTGCTCACTGGCTCCGCCGCCGACGCCGCTCCCGAGGGCTGGCCGGCGGACAAGCCCTGGCTGGCGGTGCCCACCAGCGTGCATCCCGCCCCCAGCCTTCGCCATCGACCCCTGCTGGCGTTCTGCGGGATCGGACTGCCGCGCAAGTTCTTTGCCGCCCTGCGTCACGCCGGCCTGCACCTGGTGGCCACCGAGGTGTTCCCGGATCACCACCCCTATGCTCAGGCTGACATGGACCGGCTGGCGGCATTGGCCCAGGCCAGGGGAGGAGCCACCCTCGTGACCACCGTCAAGGACTGGCACCGCATCCCGGCCAGCCAGCGTGCCGGCGTGGCCGCCGTGCCCCTGCTGCTGGATCCCGAGGCGCTCACCTCCCTGGCCGATGCGGTGCAGAGCCTCCTGCGCCAGCGGGATGCCGGCCGTCATGGCTGAGGGCGCCCGCCGGCCGAGGGTGCTGCTGGTGGCGGGGGAGGCCTCCGGCGACCTGCACGGGGGGTTTCTGCTCGAGGCCCTGCGGCGGCGCCTGCCCCGGCTGAAGGCGGTCGGCGTGGGGGGCGAGCAACTGCGGGCCGCCGGGCTGACCCCGTTGGCCGACATCCGCAGTCTCTCGGCGGTGGGGCTGATCGAGATCATCGGCAGCCTCGGGCGGCATCACCGGGTGATGGAGCTGCTGAAGCACCAGATGGACCACCACCGCCCCGATGCGGTGGTGCTGATCGACTACCCGGGCTTCAACCTGCTGGTCGCCCGCCAGGCCCACCGCCGGGGCATTCCCGTCTTCTTCTACATCGCGCCGCAGGTGTGGGCCTGGGGGCGGGGCCGGGCCCGCCGCATGGCGCGGTTCATCGACCGGCTGGCGGTCATCTTCCCGTTCGAGGAGCCCCTCTTCAACGCCTACGGCCGCTCCTTCGCCCGCTATGTGGGCCATCCCCTCGTGGATGAACTCCAGGTGACCGTCGGCCGGGAGGAAACCCTGCGCCGCCACGGCTTCCGCGTCGATCAGCGCCTGCTGCTGCTGCTGCCCGGCAGCCGAAGGGCGGAGATCCGCCTGCTGCTGCCTGCGCTGCTCGGCGCCGCCGCGATCTTCCGGAGTGAGGGCTGGCAGGTGGGGCTGCTGCAGGCTCCCACCGTGGATCAGGCCTTCCTGGAGCAGGTCGCCGGCCAGGCCCCACTGCCGGTGACCTGCATCCAGGGCGATACCTACAACCTGCTGGCCGCGGCCGATGCCGGTCTGATCACGTCGGGCACGGCCACCCTGCAGGCCGCCCTGCTCGGCTGCCCCCATGTGATCGTCTACCGCTTCTCCTGGCTCACCCACCTGCTGGCCAGGCTGATCACCCGCCACCGGGTGCTGGGCCTGCCCAACGTGATCCTGGGGCGGGGGGTGTTCCCCGAACTCCTGCAGCAGGCCGTGTCGGTGCCCAACCTGGTGGGGGCCCTGCGGGGCCTGCTGGCCGAACCCGCCGCCGTCAGCGCGGCGGTGGAGGACCTCAGGAGCAGGATGGGGCCGCCCGGCGCTTCCGAGCGGGCGGCGGATGAACTGGTGGACCTGCTGTCATGAGTGTGGATGTCTACGGGCGCTTTTTCGCCTACGGGAAGCGCTACCTGTGGCCCACGTTCCTGCTGGCCCTGCTCTTCAACCTGGGCTACGGCGCCTCCACGGGTTTCGTGCCCCTGGTGATCCGCTACCTCTTCGATGAGATCCTGCCGGGGAGTGATCGAACCCGGCTCTATGCGGCGCCCGCGGTCATCCTCGGGGTCATCACCCTGCGGGCCGTCTGTCAGTACCTCGGGGCCTATCTCACCGAAAGCGTGAGCCAGTCGATCACCGCAGACCTGCGTTCCGACCTGGCGGCCAAGGTGATGGAGCTGCCCCAGGCGTACATCGATCGCCATCCCTCCTCAGGCCTGATCTCCCGGGTGCTGAGTGATGTGAACCTCGTCAAGACCGGGATCGTGGATGGCTACTCCTCGATCTTCAAGGACACCCTCACCCTGGTGGCCCTGGTGATGGTGGCCTTCTACCAGGACTGGCTGCTCGCCCTGATCGCCTTCATCCTCTTCCCGGTGGCGATCCTGCCGATCCTGCGCTCCTCGAAGAAGGTCCGGCGCCATTCCAGTCAGGGTCAGTCGAGCCTGGCCCGGCTGGCCAGCTACCTGCAGGAGTCCCTGGTGGGATCCCGGGTCGTGAAGATCTTCGGGATGGAGGCCTACGAGCTGCGGCGCTTCCAGGAGGAAAACCAGTCGGTGCTCCGCTCGGCGCTGCGCACCACCCGCGCCAAGCTGGCCAACCAGCCCCTGATGGAGCTGCTCGGGGCGGTGGGCTTCAGTGCGGTGCTGCTCTACGGCGGCGAGGCGGTGATGGCCGGAACCCGCACCACCGGCAGCTTCTTCGCCTTCCTCACCTCCCTGTACCTCTGCTATGCGCCGTTCAAGGGCCTGGCGAAGGCCAACGCCACCCTCCAGCAGGGGGTCTCGGCCGCCACGGACCTGTTCGCCATACTCGACACCTCCCCCGATCCGGTCGAGGCGGAGCGCCCCCGCGTGCTGGAACGCTTCAGCCAGGGACTGCTCGCCGAGGGGGTCCGTTTCGGTTACGGCGAGGAGCTGGTGATCCGCGACCTCGACCTCGCCGTCCCGCGAGGCAGCACCGTGGCCCTGGTGGGAGCGAGCGGCGGCGGCAAGAGCACCATCATCGACCTCTTCTGCCGGTTCTACGACCCCAGCGCCGGTCGCCTCACGATCGACGGCATCGATCTCCGCCAGCTCTCGCTGCGCTCGCTCCGCGCGCTGATCTCCGTGGTGGACCAGAACACCTTCCTGTTCAACGACACCGTGGCCAGCAACATCGCCTACGGCCATCCCGAGGCCTCCCCCGAGGAGATCGTGGCCGCCGCCCAGGCCGCCAACGCCCACCGGTTCATCGACCGTCTGCCCCAGGGCTACGACACCTTGATCGGCGAGAACGGCACCCTGCTGTCGGGGGGGCAGCGCCAGCGGATCGCCATCGCCCGGGCGCTGATCAAGAACGCACCGATCCTGTTCCTCGACGAGGCCACCTCGGCCCTGGATTCAGCCTCCGAGCAGGTGGTACAAGAGGCCCTCGACCGGCTGATGAGCAACCGCACCACTCTGGTGGTGGCCCACCGGCTGTCCACCGTGGTGAATGCCGACCGGATCTGCGTGATCGAAGCCGGTCAGGTGGTGGAGTCGGGCACCCACGGGGAGCTGCTGGCCAGGGACGGCCGCTATGCGAGCTTGTTTTCGACACAATTCTCAAACACAGACACGGTGGTTCCGGTATGACCCTTGCTCCCAGCCGTCCTGCGGCCTACGACCGCGCCGACTGGTCCAGCGCCTTCCGGAACGTCTCCACGGAGCTGGTCGATGTGGCGCTCCAGCCGGCCCGTGGGGTGATCCCGGCCGAGCTGGCCGGCAGCCTCTACCGCAATGGCCCCGGCCGGCTCGAGCGCGGCGGGCAGTGGGTGCACCATCCCTTCGACGGCGACGGGATGATCACCGCCCTGCAGCTCGAGGCCGGTCAGGCCCGCCTCACCAACCGCTTCGTGCGCACCGAGGGCTGGAAGGCGGAGGAAGCGGCCGGCCGCTTCGTCTACCGGGGCGTCTTCGGCACCCAGAAGCCCGGCGGCCTGTTCGCCAATGCCTTCGACCTGCGGCTCAAGAACATCGCCAACACCCACGTGGTGCGCCTGGGGGATCAGCTTCTGGCCCTCTGGGAGGCGGCCGGGCCCCATGCCCTCGATCCCCTCACCCTCGAGACCCGTGGCCTCACCCTGCTGGACGGGGTGCTCAGGCCCGGGGAGGCCTTCAGTGCCCACCCCCGTTTCGATCCCGGTCACCACGGTGCTCCCCGGATGGTGACCTTCGGCGTCAAGGCCGGGCCGACCAGCACCATCCGGCTGATGGAGTTCGCCACGGCCGACGATCCGGCCACGGGCGTGCGGGCCGGCCAGTTGCTGGCCGAGCGCCAGGACAGCTTCCGCGGCTTCGCCTTCCTGCATGACTTCGCCATCACCCCCAACTGGGCGGTGTTTCTCCAGAACGCCGTGGCCTTCAACCCGCTGCCCTATGTGCTCGGTCAGAAGGGAGCAGCCCAGTGCCTGGCCTCCCGCCCCGGCGAGGCCGGTCAGTTCTGGCTGGTGCCCCGCCCCGGGAGCGCGGCGGCCTCCCGCCATCCCCGGCCGCTGCAGATTCCTGCCCCTGAGGGGTTCGTCTTCCACCACCTCAACGCCTTCGAGGACGAGGCCAGCGGCGAGCTCGTGGTCGATTCGATCTTCTATGCCGATTTCCCCTCGATCGGTCCGGGGGAGGACTTCCGTGAGGTCGACTTCGAGGCGATCCCCGAAGGTCAGCTGCAGCGCTGTCGCATCGACCTGGCCGGGGCCGCGGACGATCCCCACGCAGCGGTGCGAACCACCTGGCTGGAGCGCCGCTGCTGTGAGTTCGGGATGGTCAACCCGGAGCGCCAGGGGCTGGAGGCCCGCTACGCCTGGATGGCCGTGACGGAGCAGGAGCGCGGCAATGCCCCCCTGCAGGCGCTGGAGAAGCTCGATCTGCGCAGCGGTGAGCGGCGCCTCTGGAGCGCGGCGCCCCGGGGGTTCGTCAGCGAGCCCGTGATGGTGCCCCGCCCGGGGGCCGTGGCGGAGGACGACGGCTGGCTGCTGTGCGTCGTCTGGAATGGCGCCCGCTCTGCCAGCGATCTGGTGATCCTCAACGCCGCCGATCTCTCCGAGCAGGCCCTGCTGGAGCTCCCCCTGGCCATTCCCCACGGGCTGCACGGCAGCTGGGTGGCCAGGCCCCCCAGCGGTGGCTCCGCTTCGTAGACACTCCCCCCGCCCATCCCCCGGGCCCCTTCCCCGTGCCCGGCCTCAGGACCGCAGCAGCTGGCGCAGCCGCGGTTCCAGGGCCGCGAAGGCGCGGCCGCGATGGCCGATCCGCTGCTTCGTCTGCCGGTCCATCTCGGCGAAGCTGAGGCCGACCGCAGGCACGTGGAAGACCGGGTCGTAGCCGAATCCCCCCGCACCGCGCGGTGACGGCAGGATCGTGCCGGGGCAGACGCCTTCCACCTCCAACCGGATGGTGCCCGTGGGGTCGGCCACCGCCAGGGCCGCGGTGAAGTGGGCGCTGCGGTCGGCCGGCTCTCCCCGGGAGGCGGCGGCCTGAACGGCCGCGTCCAGTTCGCGCAGCAGGCGCGCGATCCGTCCGGCGTCGCTGTCGCCGTAGCGCGCCGAATGCACGCCGGGGGCGCCGCCCAGGGCATCGACGCTGAGGCCGGAGTCGTCGGCCAGGGCCCAGCAGCCGGTGCGGCGGGCCACCGCCTCGGCCTTCAGCCGGGCGTTCTCGGCAAAGGTGCGGCCGCTCTCCTCCACCTCCAGGCCCTCGGGCTGGGGGTGGAGCTCGAGCCCCAGTCGGGCCAGCAGCTCGGAGAACTCGCGCACCTTGCCGGCGTTGCCGCTGGCGATCACCAGCACGGACGGGCCGGCCGAGGGCTGGGCCGGGGAGGGCTGGGCTGGGGAGGGCTGGGGGTGGGCGCTACACATCGGGGCAGCCGCTGATCGGGGGGCATGGGGCGCGGCTCGGGCGAGCGGTGCGGGTGTGGGCGGTTCAGACCTGCTCGGCGAGCTGCCGCGCCCAGTCCAGCACCGCGGCCACCCGCTCCTCCCCCGGGGCCTCGCAGTACAGCCGCAGCAGGGGCTCGGTGCCGGAGAAGCGCAGCATCAGCCAGTGGCTCGGACCCAGCCGCAGCTTCACCCCATCGGTGCGGATCACCTCCTGCACGGCAGCGCCGGCCACTTCGGCCGGGGGGGTGGCGTTCAGCAGGGTCTCCAGCCGGCCCCGGGCCGCCATGTCCGGCAGGCGCAGGTCGA
This sequence comes from Aphanothece microscopica RSMan92, assembly GCF_046613545.2. Lineage (NCBI taxonomy): Bacteria > Bacillati > Cyanobacteriota > Cyanophyceae > Chroococcales > Aphanothecaceae > Aphanothece > Aphanothece microscopica. Next base: position 7,258 of record NZ_JBKKKY020000008.1, read on the forward strand.
GCCGGTCGTAGGCCGCCGCGCCACCGCAGCGCTGCTGCAGCGCATCGATCCGCTGCCCGAGCGGCACACCGCCCTCCACCAGGGCCTCGATCAGCAGCAGGGCGGCGAAGGGGGCATCGCGCTCCGGCAGGTGCATGCCGAAGCCCACCCCACCGGATTCCTCCCCGCCCACCAGCACCTCCCCCGCCAGCATCTCCGCGGCGATGTACTTGAAGCCCACCGGCTTCTCCAGCACGGTGCGCCCGAGGTCCTCGGCCACCCGCTGCATCAGGTCGGAACCGCTCACGGTCTTGATCACCGTGCCCGGCAGCTGGCGGCAGCCGGCCAGGTGGTCGATGAACAGGGGCATCAGCAGCTGGGTGCTGCAGAAGCGGCCGGTTTCATCCACGGCCGCGATGCGGTCGCCGTCGCCGTCGAACACGATCCCCATGGCCGGCCGGCCGGCGGCCGTGCTGGCCTGCACCGCCGTGATCAGCTCCTGCAGGTAGGGGGCGAGCGGTTCGGGCGGATGGCCGCCGAAGAGGGGATCGCGGCCTGAGCGGATCTCCTCGATGGCCCCGGAGGCCACGGCCTGCTCGCCCAGCAGGGCCGGCAGCACGCCCGCGGCGGAGCCGTGCATCGGATCCACGATCACGCGGAGGCCCAGGCGCTGCAGCCCCTCGGCCAGTGCCGTGGTGTCCACCTTGGCCTTCAGGCCCGCCAGGTAGGTGCCCAGGGCGTCGAAGCGCTGCACCGGCCCCGGTCGTGGCACCGTGATGCCGCCGGCGGCCAGCCGGGTTTCCACCCGCTGGGTGAAATCCCCCTCCACCGAGCCGCCGAAGGGACCCTTGATCTTCAGCCCCAGCCACTCGGGGGGGTTGTGGCTGGCGGTGATCACCAGGGCCCCCAGGGCCCCCCGCTCCACCACGGCCCAGCTGGCCGCCGGCGTGGGGCTGGGGGTGTCGGCCAGGATCGGCACCAGCTCGGCGCCCCGCACCGCCGCGCAGATCGCCTCGGCCAGCTCGGGGGCGAGGAAACGGCGGTCGAAGCCGATCACCACCTCCCGACTGGCCAGATCCGGGGGGGCGGAGGCCTCCAGCTCCCGGGCCGCGGCCGCGGCCACCGGCAGCAGCCGCTCGACGGTGATGTCGACACCCAGAATGCCCCGCCAGCCATCGGTGCCGAAGCTGATCGGTGCAGCCTCCAGGGGCAGGGGGGCTGAAGCCATGGACCTTGCATGCTGTGCCCGCCAGCTTGCCCGATCCGTTGCCTCCCTAGCCTGGCCGGATGTCCCAGGTTGTGGTCACCGACCGGCTGCTGCGCAGCTGGCTCCGCTGCCGGCGGCGCGCCTGGCTCGATCGCCATGGCGATTCCCGACAGCGCCTCTGGACGGCCCACCGCGCCCTGGCCCTCAGCGATCAGCTGGCCAGCTTCCAGACCCTGTTGCCCCAGCGGCCGGGCCACGGGGAGGCGGCCTGTGCCGCCGGGGCGCCGGGGGTGGTCGGGCTGCGGCTGCGCGGCCGGGCTGCGGGCGGCGAGGACCTGGAGGCCCATCCCGTTCTGCTGGAGAGGGTGAACGGTGCCAGTGTCTGGGGAAGCCATGCCTACCGGCCGGTGCTCGGACGGCAGGGGCGCCGCCTCACCCGGGAGCATCGGGTGCTGCTGGCGCTGTGGGGGCGCCTGCTGGCCGAGCGTCAGCAGGCGCCTGTGCCCGAGGCTCTCGTGGTGGCGGGTGCCGGCCGGGGGCTGCAGCGCGAGCGGCTCTCCCTGGGGGGAGGGCTTCAGCGCCAGCTGGATGAAGCCATCGCGCGGCTCGTTTCCGAGCTGCAGCGCCAGGAGCCCCCGCCGCTGGTGGCGGACCGCAAGAAGTGTGTGCTCTGCAGCTGGCGTGGTCTCTGCGACCAGGAGGCCGCGGCGAGCGGCCATCTGAGCGAAGTGAGCGGGATCGGCGGCAAGCGCCGCGAGCTGCTGCTCCAGCTGGGCATCACCAGCCTGGCCGAACTGGCGGCCCGGGAGCCCGACGGCCTTGCAGAGGCCCTGGCCGTGCACGGTGAGCAGCACCGGGAGATCGCCTCCCAGCTGGTGGCCCAGGCCCGGGTGCAGGCCAGCGGCCGACCGGAGCGGCTGACCGCTGGGGCCGGCGCGGGCCCCGCCGATCCCTTGCCGGAGCTGGCGGGATGTCCAGGCGTCCTCCTCTATGACATCGAGTCGGATCCCGACGCCCGGGACGACTTCCTCCACGGCTTCGTGGTGGTGCCGCGGGCTGACGACGGCCGCTGGCGGCCCGGCCTGGCGGCCAGCGGCCGCTACCAGCCCTTGCTGGCGCTGCATGCCCATGGCGAAGCGCGGCTGTGGCATCGGCTGCGGCGTCTCCTGGCCCGCTATCCGGACTGGCCGGTGCTCCATTACGGCGAGACCGAGGCGATCGCCCTGCTGCGCCTGGCCCAGCGCCAGGGCGTCGGGGAGGAGGAGCTGGCGGCGCTGCGGGCCCGCCTGCTCGATGTGCACGCGCGCCTGCGCCGCCACTGGCGGCTGCCCGTGAGCAGCTACGGCCTCAAGGCGGTGGCCAGCTGGCTCGGGTTCCGCTGGTCGCAGAGCGGGGTCGATGGGGCCCGCTGCCTGCTGTGGTGGCGCCAGTGGCGGCGCGATGGCGGCACCCAGCGGCTGCAGAGGATCTTCCGCTACAACCGCGATGACAACCTCGCCACCTGGGCGGTGGTGTGCTGGATGCTGGATCAGGGAGCCTGAGCGCCCGCCCCCACCGGTGGGGGCACGAAGGTCGGCGGCACCGAGAGCTGCAGGCGGGGCCCCTGGGGGTCGTCCCCGAGCCGGAGCTCCCGGGCCAGCAGGGCCTGGCGCCGGACCAGAGCCAGCCCGATCCAGTCGCCCGAGGGCAGCTGCAGCACCGAGGTCACCGTGCCGAGACGACCCCCGAGCGGGTCGTCCGGGTCGACCAGCCGCTCGCCTGGCTGCGGTGCCTGGGCCGGCGGGAGGGGTCCGGCGCTGTGCCAGCGGCGCAGCTGTTGCTTCACCCCGTCGTAGGTGGCGAGCTTGGCCAGGGTCTCCTGGCCCACATAACACCCCTTGGCGAGGCTGACCCGCTCGGCCAGCCCCAGCTCGAAGGGGTTCGTGGACGCATTGATTTCCCCCGGCACCGCCGGCAGGCCCTGCTGGATGCGCCAGCGTTCCTGCTCGTGGGGTTCCAGCCGCGGGCGCTGCGCCAGCTCCGCAGGGCAGCTCCCGGGGACGCCGGGGGCGAGCGGCACCAGGATGTGGCTGCCCATCCGCCACCCCCCTCCGCCCGGCAGCTCGGCCCAGGCGAGGGGCGTCGCATCCGCGGCGGGCTCGCCTGGCGGATCGACCGGGCTGACCAGCAGCGCGGTCTCCAGGGGGCCCAGGGTCACCTGATCGGCCGGGAACAGAACCCGGTCGAGGGATTGCCGCACCGCTGCGCCATCGCCTGCGGTGACGACCAGCCAGGCCCCCTGCTCCTCCACCAGCACCTCCACCAGGGCCAGCATCCGCCCCGTGGGGCCGATGCAGCAGGTGGGCACCCAGGCGCCCGCCGCGGCCTGCTCGATCGCCGCGCTGGTCTGGCCGTGCAGAAAGCGTCGCGTGTCCGGCCCGGTGAGGTGCAGCAGGCTCACGCTCCGCTCCAGGCGGGCGGGCTGCGCCGGTGCCCAGCCCCAGATGGTCTCCATCACAGTTCAGCCGCCCGGGACGCCACCTCATCGAGCAGAAAGAGGCTGCAGAGCTCCAGACCGGCGGCCTGCATCGCCTCAGCTCCGCCCTCCTGGCGATCGACGATCGTCACCACCCGCTCCACCCGATAGCCGGCCTCCCGCAGCTGGAGGACGGCCTTGAGCGAGGAGCCGCCGCTGGTGACCACGTCCTCCAGCACCGTGATGCGGCTGCCGGGGCTGGGCAGGGGGCCCTCCAGCCAGGCGCCGGTGCCGTGGCCCTTGGCCTCCTTGCGCACGATCAGGGCGTCGAGGCCGCGGCCCTCGAGGGCCGCCTGCAGCGCGACGCCGCTGACGAGGGGATCGGCCCCCAGGGTCAGACCGGCCACGGCGACGGCCTCCGCTTCCACCTGCTCGAGCAGCAGGGGGGCGAGCAGCGCGAGGCCCACGCCACTGAGGCTCACAGGTTTGCAGTTCACGTAATGGTCGCTGGTGCGGCCCGAGGCCAGGGTGAAGCTGCCGTGGCGGTAGGCCCCATGGGCCAGGCGATCCAGCAGTTCCTGGCGCCTCGCTGCGGGGGTGGCCGGCAGAAGCGCCCGGGTGAGTGGCGCGGAACCGGATGGATTCGACGAGGAAAGCCTGGACAAGACTGGTCGAACGGCGTTGTCTTGATTAGTTTGCGTCCACCCTGGTCGTGTTGTCCGTCGCGGACGGCCGATCGCAGCCCCCCCCCCCGGCACCCTCGGAGATCACTGGCGATGGCGAACCCCCAGTTGTTGGAACCCCACACCTCAGTTCCGTTCCCAGCGCAGTTCCCAGCTCGGTTCGGACCCGTAGCGCTGCTGGCGCTGGGGACTGCCGCCCTGGCGATCACCCTGGCGCCGGCCGCACCCGCTCAGGCCAGTCCGATCGTCTGCACCACCACCCTCGAGGCTCCGCTGACGGGCGGTGGCGGTCTGGATGGGCGGCCGCCGGCCCCCGTCGAGGTCACCCGCTGTGAGGCGGTTCAGACCGTGCCCAGCCTGGTGGAGCGCCGTTACTACAGCTACACCGCCCCGTATGCCCGCGGTGTGAGCATCACCAACCAGATCACCGACCTGCTCGGCATCGCCATGGGCGGTGGTGACGGCACCCGGATGATGGGGTTCGGCTTCCCAGACCAGGCCATCATCTGGGACGGATCGGCCATCCAGAACACCTACCAGGTGCTGAACGAGAACCAGAGCGATCCGATGCCCTGGCGCACGGCGGATGTCTCGAACGGCTTCTCCGGCAACCTCGGCAACGAGCAGCCCGCCCAGACCCCCTGGCAGGACACGGGCTCCACCTGGTCCCCCCCGGTGCGGGGCCTGTGGTAGACCTCCCGCTGCGGGGGTCTAGCAATCTGGTGAATGCAGCGGACTCATAATCCGCCTTAGGCGAGTTCGATCCTCGCGACCCCCACTCGAACCGGGGTGTGCGCGGTCCCGTCCGGCGTTGGGAACCGGTGCTCCCGGTTGCCCAAGCCGGTCGTGTACACCCGCAAGCCTTAGGGTTCGTGCCGTCCACCGGAGCGCCATCATCCAAGCCGACGGCCTGCGACATCCCCTGCTTGCCCTGCCACGGTCCGCCGGGCCTCGGGGGATGTGATGCAGCTGCTGGCCCTGCTGGTGCTCGTGGCCCTGCTGGCCTTCTTCTCGGCGGGGGAACTGGCCGTGATCCGGCTGAGGCCCAGCCGGGTCAGCCAGCTGGTGGAGAGCGGCGAGCCCGGCGCCAGGGCCGTGGCCGTGCTTCAGCAGCGTTTGCGCAGGGTGCTGGTCGCCACCCAGCTGGGGGCTGTGCTCGCCCTGGTGGCGATCGGCTGGGCTGGGCGGGGCGTGGCGGAACGGCTGACCGTCTCCGTCTTCGGGGCTGGGATGCCCCCGTCGTGGGTGGATGCCGGCGTCTTTCTGGCCCTGGTGCTGGGCGCCACCCTGGTGGGGGGGCTCGCCCCGAAGGCCTGGGTCCTGCATCGCCCCGAAGAGTCCGCCCTGCGGCTCTCCCCTCTGCTGGCGGCGGTGACCCGCAGCCTTGCCCCCCTGATCGGACTGATCGAGCGGATGGGGGGGATCCTGCTGCGCCTGCTCGGGCTTCCCCGCAACTGGGACGAGCTGGTGCCCCTGCTCTCGGCCGGCGAGCTGGAAACCCTGATCGAATCCGGCAGTGTCACCGGGCTGATGCCCGATGAGCGCAACATCCTCGAAGGGGTCTTCTCCCTGCGGGACACGATGGTGCGGGAGGTGATGGTTCCCCGTTCCGGCATGGTGACCCTGCCGGTGGATGTGACCTTCGCCGAGCTGATGCGGGCCGTGCACGACACCGCCCACGCGCGCTTTCCCGTGATCGGTCAGTCCCTCGACGACGTGCGCGGTCTGCTGGATCTGCGGCGGCTGGCCGATCCGATCGCCCGGGGCCTGCTCAGTGCCGACTCACCGCTGGCTCCCTATGTGGTGCCCGTGGCCCAGGTGCAGGAGAGCACCTCCCTGGCCGACCTGCTCCCGCTGATCCGCAGCGGCCAGCCGCTCCTGGTCGTGGTCGACGAACATGGGGGCACCGAGGGGCTGGTCACGGTGGCCGACCTCACCAGCGAGATCGTCGGTGAGGATGACGATCCCCAGGAACTGCAGGATGACCTCCAGCAGCTCGGCGAGGGGCTGTGGTCGGTGGCGGGGGACCTGGAGATCTTTGAACTCAACCGGCATCTGCCCCTGCCCCTGCCGGAGGCCGAAGGCCACCACACCCTGGCGGGATTCCTGCTGGAGCGGCTCCAGCACATCCCCGCCGCTGGGGAGAGCCTGCGCTGGAAGGGGTACCAGTTCCACATCCAGGCGATGGAAGGTCCGCGGATCGCCCGGGTGGCCATCGAGCGCCGCAGCGAGGGCCCGCCGACCGCCTCTGTGGCGGCTGGGCCCCGCGAGCCCGTGGGGGAGCCTTGATCCCTGATAATTCCGCTGTTTGGGTGCCCTTGCCATGAACCCGGTTCGCGTGGGTGTCATCGGCATCGGCAACATGGGCTGGCACCACGCCCGGGTGCTCAGCCTCCTCAAGGATGCCGATCTGGTGGGCGTGGCGGATCCGGATGTCCGGCGTGGGCAGCTCGCGACCGAGCAGTTCGGATGCCGCTGGTTTCCCTCCTTCGAGGAGCTGCTTCCCCTGGTGGATGCGGTCTGCATCGCCGTTCCCACCCTGCTGCATCACCGGGTGGGCCTCTGCTGTCTGCAGGCCGGCCGCCATGTGCTGATCGAGAAGCCGATCGCCGCCAGCCAGGACGAGGCCTCTGACCTGATCGCCGCCGCCGAGGCCGCCTCGGTGCTGCTCCAAGTGGGTCACATCGAGCGGTTCAACCCCGCCTTCCGGGAACTGATGAAGGTCGTGGCGGGAGAGGAGGTGGTGGTGCTCGAGGCGCGCCGCCACAGTCCCCATCCGGATCGTGCCAACGACGTGTCGGTGGTGCTGGACCTGATGATCCATGACATCGACCTGGTGCTGGAGCTGGCCGGGGCCCCCGTGGTGCGACTGGCGGCGGCCGGGGGGCGGTCCGGCGAGGGTCCGATCGACTACGTGAATGCCACCCTGGCCTTTGCCAACGGCGTGGTGGCGAGCCTGACGGCGAGCAAGATGGCCCACCGCAAGATTCGCAGCCTGAGCGCCCATTGCCGCGCTTCGCTGGTGGAGACCGACTTCCTCAACCGCACGCTGCACATCCACAGGCGCGCCCATGAATCGGTCAGCGCCGACCATGGCGAACTGGTCTACCGCTCCGATGGGGTGATCGAGGAGGTCAGCACCACCTCGATCGAGCCGCTCTACGCCGAACTCGAGCACTTCCTCCAGTGCGTCCGTGGTCAGGAAACCCCTGCCGTGGATGGCCTCCAGGCTTCGCGGGCGCTGCTGCTGGCCGACCTGATCGAGCAGTGCGTGGATCAACCCAGCCTCTGCATGACGCTGGAGCAGCCGCTCTGACCGTGGATCCGCCGATCCGAACTCAGCCGTCCAGGGTCAGCTGACGCAGGGCCTCCAGCTGCCAGTGGCGGCAATGGGCCGGGGACGAGCGGTAGAAGGCATCCCAGGCGGCGGCCTTGTGGGCCCCGTACTCCTCATCGCTCACCTCGGGATGGCGCTGCTGCCAGCCCACCCGCACGGCGTGGCCGATGACGACGTCCAGGGCCAGGTCATCCTCGAAGGACACCTGGGGATTGGCTCCCGCGAAGGCCATCAGGGTGATCAGGGTCTCGGTGCAGAGCTGGCGGTATTCCGGAGCCTCGATCTTGCTGAGCAGATGCTCGATCAGCGAGGCGAAGTTCCGCTCTCCCGGCGTCTTCTCGCTCAGCAGGGGCCCGCTGGCCAGCCGGTTGCGCTTCTCCAGCTTGTCGCCGATGACGATGCCGCGGCAGTGGTGGAGCAGTTCCCAGATGCCGGCGTAGAAGTCCCGCGGCACCTGGCCCAGGGCCCCGAGGCGCACCCGGTGCTGAAGCCAGCAGTTGCCGCTGGGCAGTTCCTCCAGCGGGGGCGGGACACTCCAGTGCACCCGCCCGCTGACGTGGAGCTGCTCCTTGCGTTTCAGGGAGGCCTTGGCATGCTCCACGTCCGCGAGCAGGGCCTGCAGGCGGCGACGGATCGCGTGGGGGGGCTGGCCGCAGAGCGCTTCGAAGGCCTCGCTCGGACTGAGGTCGTCTTCGGCGGCCAGTTCACTCGTCAGCAGCAGCAGCAACTGGCCGAGTTGCAGGGTGAGGCTGCCGCTGAGCAGGCGGGGTTCGTGGCGGGCCAGCCCATCGAGGGCCAGCAGCAGTTCCTGCTGCAACATCCATTCGCGGCTGTCCTCACCGCTGAACTGCCGGATCATCTCCGCGATCGCCGCGCTCCCCTGGGGTTCGGTGAGCAGGGAGTCGCGCGTGTAGTTGCGGCCCACCACCACCTGCCGCTGCCGCACCAGCAGGTCCGTCAGGGCATCCTCCAGCTGGGGGTGCACCAGCCCCAGGCAACCGGCCACCCGGCGCACCACATCCCAGTCCGTCTCGGCGAGGGCCCGGCGGTAGACCTCCTCCAGCAGGCTGCGCAGGGAGACGGCCTGCTGGCCATGGGGGCCGTGGAGCACCGCCTCGAGCCCGAGCCGACGGACCAGCTGCTCCAGCACCTCCCCCTGTTCCTCCAGGGAGGTGCTCTGCCAGAGCCGCTCGGCCAGCTCGCCGATGCTCAGATCGTCGCGCTCGAGTTCCTGTTCCTCGGCGGCGGAGAGGGGGGCCTGGCGGGTGCTCGCCAGCAGCGGCAGACCCGCGGCTTCAGAGGCCGGGGCGGCGGCGGTCGCCTGCGGCGGCAGGTCCACCCAGTGGGCCCGTTCGGCCAGCTCGTCCAGGCTGCCGAGCTGGACGGGGACTCCCTGCACATCGCCGGCCAGCAACTGGGCCCCCAGGGCGAAGAAGGGGGCGGGATCGCTGCGGAAGGTCGCCTCGGCCACCGGCACGAGCAGCAGCGGTGCGCCGGGACCGCGCCACTGCCGCTGCAGCATGCGCAACTCCGCTTCCACCGTGTCGACCAGCTGCTCCGGGTCATCGACCAGGTAGAAGGTGCCCTCCTCCAGCACGGCCGGAATGAAGGCGAGCCGCTCCTCTCCCGGGCCATCGGGCCGGGGGCCGCGGTACAGCCGCGCCGTGGCCAGGGTCTCCATCCGCACGGGCGGATGACCCGACAGCCCCAGCCGGGGGTTCGCGCCCACCTGGGCCAGACGCCGGGCCAGGGCCTGGGAACCCTGGATGCGAATGGTCTCACCCCCGGCCTCACGGCCGGTGGCGGCCTCCTCCTCGCCACCAGGGCTGACCATGGTGGTGGGCAGGCCCCCCTCCGCCAGTGCTGAGGCCACGGCTGCGCTGCCGGGCACCAGGGCCACGAGCACCTGGTCCGCCCGGGGCGGGGCCGGATGGCGCCGTCCGCAGGGATCGAGGTCGGCCGGGGTGATCAGGCCGGCCAGGAGCAGGTCGCCCAGCCAGGTGAGGCTCTGGGTCCACAGCAGGGGGACGTTCGGGTTGGGCTGGCGGGGCTGGCTGCCGGGTTGGCGCCGTTCCCGCTCCACGGCTTCCTGCGGCACCAGATAGAGCTCCGGGAGCAGCGGGATCCCCTCCACGACCAGGCTGACGCTGGCCAGCCGGCCCCGCCACTGGCGTGCCTCGTTCCAGCGCTCCTCGCAGCAGGCCGTCACCAGTTCATACGCCCAGAAGAGCGGCCACTCGCACTCGATGTGCTCGAACTGCGCCAGTTCCTCCCGCTCGTAGTGGAGGCGGGTGTGGTCCTCCACCACGGTCTGATGGCCGTCGCGGCGGAAGCGCTTGTACCCGTAGGCGCCGCCCAGCTCCGCCCGGATCTTGTTGCGGGTGCGCTCGGCCAGCTCCCGATCCTCCACCGCCCAGGCGGGATAGCCGATCACCGCCAGGCAGGCGGCATCCACCTCCTTGCTGCCCGATTCCCGGGGCAGGAGCCCCTGCAGGGCCCGGCGCAGGCGCACGATGGCGTCGTGGGGAATCACCAGGCAGCAACTGCCATCTCCGTGGGGGCCGTAGAGATCCAGCCCTTCCAGGGCTTCCAGCGCCGCCTTCACCATCCCGATCGAGCTGGCATTGCGCTCGGGCAGCCCGTGGTTGCCCTTGTCGCCCCGCTCCCAGATGCCGTAATCGGCGACCCGGTAGGCCCGGGCCACGTAGTACACCAGGTTCTGGACGAAATCGCACTCGTGCTGGCTCTGCACCACCACGAGGCCCGAGCGGGTCAGCTGGGCCAGCTGCAGCAGGAAGAGGGCGGTGGCATCCAGCTGGAGATGGCCCCAACCGTCGTCCGGCACCACCGGCGAGCCCGTGGCGGTGTCGAACTTGGCGTGCAGCGCATCCCCACGCTGCAGGCTGTGCTTGAACCGCTCCACCTTGGGGGCCTGGCGCAGCATGGCGTTCATCAGCCCCCGCATCAGCAGCAGGACCCGTTGCTCCAGCTCGAAGGCGCGGCGGCAGGGGCCCCGCAGCCGGCGATGGGCCAGGGCCAGCCCCCACACGCACTGGATCGCATAGACCCCGTCCCGGACCCAGGCATCCCCGTAGTTGCCATGCACGGTGTGGGCCGTGCTGGCGGGCAGCAGGCCGGTGATCGGATGCTGGCGGTCGATCACCACCTTCTGGATCTGCTGGTCCAGTTCCTGCAGCAGGGCCCAGGCCTGGTCACCCCCTGAGGCCTGCAGGGGGCTCGGTGCTGTCCGGACGAGCTCGGATGGGGGCATGGGCAAGGGAACGGGGCCTCCGTTCAGGGCCAGCCATAGATTCTCTCCCGCGGCGTCACCCTCCATGGCAGCGAAGGCAACCGAAGCGGGGCGCCCTCCCCTGCGCACCCAGGTGCTCTCCGTGCCGGTGGATGTCTGCCCGGACGTGAAGGCCGCCGCCCTGGCCCTCCACGCGGCCGGCGGCGGTCAGATCGTGACCCTCAATGCCGAGATGACGATGGCGGCCCGGGCCAACCCCGCTCTGGGCGCGGCGATCGACGCGGCCCAGCTGGTGATTCCGGATGGCGCCGGGGTCGTGTGGGCCCTCGGGCGTCAGGGGTTCAAGGTGCGCCGCAGCCCGGGGATCGAACTGGCCCACAGCCTGCTGTCCCATGCCGCCAGCCACGGCTGGCGGGTGGCGTTGGTGGGGGCGTCCCCCGAGGTGATGGAGCAGCTCACGGGAAGCCTGCGCCAGAGGATGCCCGAACTGGACCTGGTCTTCGCGCTGCATGGTTACCAGCCGCCTGAAGCCTGGCCTGCCCTGGAGGCCCGGCTCCTCGCCGCAGCCCCGGACCTGGTGCTGGTGGCGCTCGGGGTGCCCCGGCAGGAAGTCTGGATCCAGCACCTGGGGGGTCGGCGCGGGGGGCTCTGGATGGGCGTGGGAGGCAGCTTCGACGTCTGGGCAGGCGTCAAAAAAAGGGCCCCCGCCTGGATGGGAGCCCTGCAGATCGAATGGTTGTACCGGCTGATCCAGGAACCGAGCCGCTGGAGGCGGATGCTGGCGCTGCCGGCCTTTGCCTGGGACGTGATCCGAGCCGGCTGACGTTCCTCTCTGGCCTGCTGGTTTTCGAGCCGGTCAGCCTGCCCGGCACCCAGCCATCTCGGCGTCCGGGACCTGCCTTCCTGGTTCCTGGGGCGTTGGCCGGACGGGGAGGGACCGATCAGCGGAAGCCGACCGAGGCCTGCCAGACGAAGGCCAGCAGCAGGAAGAAGAAGGGAATGATCGGCAGAATGTCCACCAGGGGACCGAAGGCCTGGTAAGCCTCGGGCAGCTGGGCCAGGGTGTGGAACGAGGTGGTAGCCAGCAGCGCGGAGACGGCCATCCCTGCAAGTCAATCAGCGAGAGCCGGACGCTACCACGTGTGGGCGGCCGGGGAATCGGCTTCCCATGGAGCGAAATCCTCTGCAAAACAGCCTTCCCGGATCGCCTGGCCCATCGCGTTGCTGAACCGTTCCAGCTGGGTGATGTTGTGAAGGCTCAGCAGCGTCTTGGCCAGCATCTCCCCGGCCCGGATCAGGTGATGCAGGTAGGCCCGGCTATGGCCCGTGCAGGCCGGGCAGGGGCAGCCGGGATCCAGGGGGCTGTGGTCATGGCGGAAGCGGGCATTGCGGAGGTTCCAGCGCTCGCCACCCACCAGGGCGGTTCCATGGCGCCCCAGCCGGGTCGGCAGCACGCAGTCGAACAGATCGAAGCCCTCGGCCACCGCGAGGGCCATCTCCCGCAGGCTGCCGACCCCCATGAGGTAGTGGGGTTTCGGGTCGGGCAACAGCGGCCCCATCTGGCGCACGACGCGATGCATCGCCTCGACCGGTTCGCCCACGCTCACCCCGCCCACGGCGATGCCCGGCAGGTCCATCGCCGCCACCACCCGGGCAGACTCCTCCCTCAGTCGGGGGAAACACCCCCCTTGCACGATGCCGAAGAGGGCCTGGTCGCTCTTCTGGTGGCTGGCCACACAGCGCTCCAGCCAGGCATGGGTGCGGCGGCAGGCGGCGGCCACGTCCGCCTCGCTGGCCGGGAAGGGCGGGCACTGATCGAAGGCCATGGCCACGTCGGCCCCGAGGGCCATCTGAATGGCCATGGAGCGCTCCGGGGTGAGGGCGATCTGTCGCCCGTCGCGGGGCGAGCGAAACGTCACGCCCTCGTCATCGATCCGGTTGATGTCCCCCAGGCTGAACACCTGGAAACCGCCGGAATCCGTGAGCAGTGGGCCGGTCCACCCCATGAACCGGTGCAGGCCCCCGGCCTCGCGGACGATCTCCTCCCCGGGCTGGAGGTGCAGGTGGTAGGTGTTGGCCAGAACCATTTCGGCGCCGGTCCCCACCAGCTGCGCCGGCATCACCCCCTTGACCGTGGCCAGGGTGCCGACGGGCATGAAGCGCGGCGTGTGGACCGGGCCGTGGGGGGTATGAAAACAGCCGCAGCGGGCCCGGGTGCGTTCGCAGCGCGCCGTGATGGCGTAGCTGAAGGGTGGCGGTGGGAAGCTGATGGCGCCGCGCCGGTTCTGCTCCGACGCTAGAGGCCGTGTGTCCGTGTCCCGAGATGCCTGAGCTGGGATGAGGGGATCACCCGACTGGTTCCGGGATCTGGCTGGAGCCTGGGTCTTCTACACGGTGTTGCCGGCCTGGCCCCGGGTCAGGCCCAGCTTTGCCCGCATCGCGCGGTTCGCGCCCCTGATCGGTCTGGTGCTCGGCGGTCTGCAGGCCCTGCTCTGGCTGGGGACCGCCCGCTGGCTGCCCCTCGGCGCCCAGGTGGCCCTGGTGATGGCCCTGGGGCTGCTGCTGAGCGGTGGTCTGCATCACGATGGCGCCCTGGACACGGCCGATGGGCTGGCCGCCGGGCCGCGGGCCCTCGAGGCCATGGCGGACAGCCGCATCGGCGCCTCCGGGGTTCAGGCGGCCCTGCTGCTGGCGCTGCTGCGCGCCGCCGGGCTGTTGTCCCTGGCCGGGGCCGCACCGCTGGCCCTGGTGTGGGCAGGCTTCTGGGCGCGGCTCTCCCCGCTGGTGGCGATGCAGTGGTTCCCCTATCTGCGCGCCCGGCCGCAGGGAGGCGGAGGGACTGCCGCCTTCCATCGGGACCACTGGCGCGGCCTGGCGCGTGAGCTGCGGCCCGCCCTGCTGGCGCTGCCGGTGCCCGTGCTGCTCACCATCGCGGCGGGCGGACGGCCCTGGTCGGGCCTGGCCGTGCTGGGGCTCGCGCCGGCGGTGCTGGTGCCGCTGCGACTGGGCCGCCGCCTCGGCGGCCACAGCGGCGATACCTATGGGGCCTGCGTGGAATGGACGGAGTCTCTGGCCCTGCTGCTCATGGGCGCGGCTCTGCGGGCGGTGGCAGGGTGAGCCTGAAGCCGTTGCCCTGGGCGGGCAGGGTGGTGTCGATGGCGGCCGGCGGGCAGACCAGCTCCAGGTTCCCCCCCAGGTTGCGGGCCAGCTCCCGGGCGAGGGCGAGGCCCAGCCCCGTGCCCGGCAGATCGGCGCTGCTGCTGCCGCGCTCCCCCTTGGTGAAGATCCGCTCGCGCTCCTCGACGGCGATCGCAGGCCCTCCATCCCAGACCACCAGCTCCCAGCCGCCCTGGGGTTGGGGGCGGCAGTGCAGCCCCACGGCGGCGGCGGCGGGGCTGTAGCGGAAGGCGTTTTCCAGCAGGTTGGCCAGGATCTCCGCCACGGCGCCGCTGTCTCCCTGCCAGGTCGGCTGGACGTCCGGGCCGAACCACGGGCGGGACTGCAGGGCCGCCGTGGCGGCGGCCCGCTGCACCAGGGGCGTCAGCAGCGGGGGCAAGGGCTGGCCTGCTGCCCCCCCCAGGGTGGGGGGCAGCAGCAGCGGTGGGGGGGCGCCCGTGCCGGCCATGGCCCCTCCGCCGGCGTCCAGTCGGCTGATCGCCTCCACGTAGCGCTGCAGCTGGCGCTCCTCCGCCAGCAGGCCCTCCACCAGCGGGCGGTTGCGTTCGTCGGACTCCAGGCGCCGCAGCAGCAGCTGGCCGAAGGTGCGCAGGGCGGCCAGGGGATTGCGCAGTTGATGCAGCAGCACACCGAGCTGTTCCTGCTGGTGATGCAGCCGCTGCTGCAGCCGCTGCTGTTCCAGATCCAGGCACAGCCCTTCGGTGAGGCACAGCGCCACCGCCTGCAGGCGCTGGCGCAGGGGTTCGGGCCAGGGCAGCTCCAGGGTGTCCACCTGCAGGGCGCCCAGCAGCACCCCCTGATGCCTCAGGGGAAGCCAGCGCCGCCGCTCGGCGGGAGCCCGCAATGGACTGTCGACCGCGATCGCCGGCAGCGCCAGGCCGCCGGCCGGCCACTGGCCCACCGGAACCAGGCTGGGCCCTTCGCCCTCCCTTTCCCCCGGTTCGGTGACATAGACCACCAGGGACTGCACGTCGGGGCGGTCGGCGAACTGGGCCAGCTGGAACTTCAGCAGGCTCAGAAAGCCCTGGGAGACGGCCATGGGGCCTCCGAACCGGCCATCCCGGGAAATTTTCGCGGGATGCAGTGAAATCCGAGAAAAAGTCTTAAGATGTCCGTATCGACCAATACCTCGCGGGCCGCTCCCGGGCCGTGAGCTGTCGTCGCCACAGCCGGAGTTGCGCTTTCGCTCATCCGAGGCTACAGCAGTGGGAGGGCCACAGACTGGCCCGCTCAATCTGCTGGTCCCTGTCCGAATGGGCGGACCGGGATCTGACGACGGTGGCCCACTGCACCTGCGGTTCTCAGTCGGTTGGGCGTCGTTCGTGCTGGGTTCCCTTTGTCCCGGCTCCACTGCAGGCGGGTCCCCCCGTTCGCTCCTCCTCGTCCCCCTCCACCCTCCCGTCTCCGGGATCTGCCCCATGTCAAAGAAGCGCAAGCGGATCAGCCGCCGCCGTCTCGCCGGCCAGCGGGTGCTTGCCCACGTGGCCACCTTCAATCTGGAGACCGGCTCCCACAAGCCCGTCACAGCGGCCCGCCGCTACATCGCCGAGCAGGCGCTGGTGCCCCCGGCCATCCTCAACGTGCGCCGCAACGAACACACCACCGATCGCTTCTTCTGGGGCGAGAAGGGTCTGTTCAGCGCCCAGTACGCCGAAGAGAACCACTTCCTGTTCCCTTCCCTGCGTTCCATCGTCGACACGATCGGTGAGGACGTGCTGTTCGAAGGCATCGAGGCCCTCGCTTCCGATGACTGGGAAGAGATGGAGGAGTACGAGTACGCCTTCGTCTGAGCGCATCCGCTGCGCCTTCCAGGGGCGGACACCGTCCTGCCGGTTCCACCCTCCAGCCCCCCTGCCGTCAGGTCCAGGCCCGCCGGATGAAAGCCCTGATCGTCTCGAACAGGCTGCTGTCGATCGTGTGACCGCCAGGGAAGAGGTGCAGCTCGACGCCATGCCCCCCTGCGCTGAGGCGTTGACGCAGGTCCTCACTGGCTGCCACCGGCACCACCGGGTCCAGCTCGCCATGGGTGAGCAGGATCCGGCTCGTCTCTGGCCCCTGCACGGCTCCCGGTTGCCAGTCGGGGTGGGGGTAGCCGCTGCAGCCGACCAGGGCGGCCACAGGCAGGCCAGGCCCCCGCGTCCCCACATCGAGCGCCATGGCGGCCCCCTGGGAGAAGCCCAGCAGGACCGTGGCGCTCAGGGGGACCTCCGCATCCAGGGCGAGCAGGCGCCGCTGCAGGTCGGCGCGGGCGGCGGGCAGCTGCGGCCAGCCGGGCTGCTGAAGGTCGTACCACTGGCGCCCGATCCCGGCCGGATGGGGCAGCGGAGCCTGCAGGGCCACCACACCCACCTCGGGGCCCACCAGCAGGGCGCCGAGATCGAGCAGGTCATCGGCGTCGGCACCCCAGCCATGCAGCAGCACCAGCCGCTGGTCGCCGCGACGGGGACCCTGGCGAATCAGACCGGCGTCGGTCCCGTCGGTCGGTTGGGGGAACGGGGTGGGGGCCATCGTGGTCTCCGGGCGGCGGGGATGCTGCTGCGTAGGTTGGCCTGACAACCATCGCAGCTGCAGCCATGGCCCCCACGGCCCTCCTGAGCGTGTCCGAGAAGGAGGGGCTTGTGCCCCTGGCCCAGGGCCTGATCGAGGCAGGGTATCGGCTGATCTCCAGTGGTGGCACCGCCGCGGCGCTGCAGACCGCTGGCCTTGCCGTGACCAAGGTCGCGGAGCACACCGGGGCCCCCGAGATCCTGGGGGGGCGCGTCAAGACCCTCCACCCCCGCATCCACGGCGGCATCCTGGCGCGCCGCGACGAGCCTTCCCACCAGGCCGACCTGGACGCCCAGGGCATTGCCCCGATCGACGTGGTGGTGGTGAACCTCTACCCCTTCCGGGAGACGGTGGCCGATCCGTCGGTGGCCTTCGAGACCGCCATCGAAAACATCGACATCGGCGGGCCCGCCATGGTGCGGGCCGCTGCCAAGAACCATGCCGATGTGGCGGTGCTGACCAGCCCCGAGCAGTACCCGGCCTTCCTGGAGGCGCTCCGGGCCGGCCGCGTGGACCAGACCCTGCGCCGCCGCCTGGCCCTGGCGGCCTTCCGGCACACCGCGGAGTACGACGCCGCCATCAGCGCCTGGCTGGCCGGCCGGATCGAGCAGGAGCCCGCTGCCGGGCTGGCCGCCCCCCTGCGGCTTGAGCTGCCGGCCCGCCAGGCGCTCCGCTACGGCGAGAACCCCCACCAGCCGGCCACCTGGTACGGCGACCCCACGGCGGGATGGGGCGCGGCGCGGCAGCTGCAGGGCAAGGAGCTCAGCTACAACAACCTGATCGACCTGGAGGCCGCTCTGGCCACGGTGCGGGAATTCGGCTACGGCCCCTCGGCCCAGCCCGCCGCTGTGGTGGTCAAGCACACCAACCCCTGTGGGGTGGCCACGGGCAACGGCTGCTGCGATGCCCTCGGACGGGCGCTCGAGGCCGACCGCCTCTCGGCCTTCGGCGGCATCGTGGCGCTCAACACGCCGGTCGACGCCACGGCGGCGGCCCATCTCACCAGCCTGTTCCTGGAGTGTGTGGTCGCCCCGCGCTTCGAGGACGCCGCGCGGGAGCCGCTCGCGGCGAAGGCGAACCTCAGGCTGCTGGAACTGCCACCGGAGGCGATCGGGCGGGCCTCGCGTCAGCAGCTGCGCAGCGTGCTCGGGGGCGTGCTGGTGCAGGAGCTGGATGATCAACCGCCGGAACAGAGTGCCTGGCAGGTCGTCACGCAGCGGCCCCCGACGCCCCAGGAGCTGGAGGATCTGCGGTTCGCCTGGAAGCTGGTGCGCCACGTGCGCTCCAATGCCATCACCGTGGCCCGGGCCGGCCAGAGCCTGGGGATCGGCGCCGGCCAGATGAACCGGGTGGGTTCGGCCCGTCTGGCCCTCGAGGCCGCCGGTGCCCGCGCCGAGGGAGCGGTGCTGGCCAGTGATGGCTTCTTCCCCTTCGATGACACGGTGCGGCTGGCTGCCGGCTGCGGCATCAAGGCCGTGATTCAGCCCGGCGGCAGTGTGCGTGATGCCGATTCGATCCGGGCCTGTGACGAGCTGGGTCTGGCGATGGTGGTGACAGGCCGCCGCCACTTCCTGCACTGAACCTGCACTGAACCGGCTCGGGCCGAACCGGCGCCTGTCCCTGCCCAGTTGTAGTTTCGCAGGATCGCCCGAAGCCCCTCCCGGTCGCGCCATGCCCGAGTCGCTCGCCTACAACCTCAACTTCCTCCATCCCCTGATGATGTGGAGCCTGCTGGCCGTCTCCGGCTACGGCATGTTCCTGGGGATCAAGGCGAAGAAGACCCGCACCGCCGACGCCGAGACCCGCAAGCAGCTGATCAAGGGCAACTACGCCCGCCGTCACTTCCAGGTGGGCAGCATCCTGCTGGCCCTGCTGGTCTTCGGCACCTTCGGCGGCATGGCCGTCACCTACCTGAACAACGGCAAGTTGTTCGTGGGGCCCCACCTCCTCGTGGGCATCTCCATGACCTGCTTGATCGTGCTGGCGGCTTCGCTCACGCCGCTGATGCAGCAGGGCAATCTGATCGCCCGCAAGGCCCACGTCGGGCTCAACATGCTGATGGTCACCCTGTTTCTCTGGCAGGCCGTGAGCGGCATGCAGATCCTCAACAAGATCTGGGAGAACCGCCCCGCCTGAGTCCCTGCCGATGGGCCCCTTCAGAACTGGGCCCCTTCAGAACTGGGGCCCGTCAGAACTGGGGTCCGTCAGAACTGGGCCCGCCGCCGCGGCGGACAGTCGAGGCCATGGCTGGCGTGGAAGTCTTCCTGCACCTTCCAGGTGAGGCGACGGGAGATCTGGCGGACGATCTGGCGCAGCAGATGCTCGCCGCTGCTCTGCACCAGATTCTCAGGCAGCAGGGTGATCACGCCGGGCAAGCGGATCCACACGCTCAGGTCCAGTTCCCAGCGCACCAGGGTCAGCTCCTCGTCCTGGGCGGCGGCCGGGTCCAGGCGCAGGGAGGCCTGGAAGTCGACGTCATAGAGCCCCTCAAGACCCGAATCGGTGCCGGTTGCTCCGTTGGGCACCGTGACGATGCGGTAGATGCCCTGGCTCTGGGGGAGCAGCTCCAGGCCGATGGTGGGCTCCACCTCGAAACCGAAATTGCCGAAGCGACCGAGCGTGAGGCAGTACCCGTTGGCCCCCAGCGGTGTCACGGTCATCGGGCTGGCGCAGCGCCGGAACCAGCCCTCGTGGCTGTCGAGGTAACGGCCCACCGGTTCTGCCGCGGCCCGCATCTCCATCAGGTCGGCAAAGCTGCTGCGGTAGCACCGCACCCTCGGGTCGTCGGCGTGCCTCAGAGCCATGCCGGTGCTCGTGCCGGTACGCGTCGGTTCGGATCGAGCCGTCGACAGGGGGGTGGACGACAACAGCGGCGAACGCGACAACGGTGGGATGGGGACGGCGGGGAAACAACGGCTGGGGGGCCGTTGGGATGGAGCGGGGATCAGGGGGGTGGGGGTCCGATCCTGTCGTTGCCGTCCTCCCGGCCGGGCTGGCTGAAGCCTTACGTCAATGTAAAGCCCCGCTCCGGGGTGATTGGCAGTCCCTGCGACAACCCTGGCTCGAAGCCGTCGTCGTCGCGGCGGGGGCTCAGGCTTCGCTGAGCTGGATCAGCCGTTCGATCACGGCCTCCACGATCCGGTCGGGGGTCGAGGCGCCGGAGGTGATGCCAACCCGGATGGGACCCGCCGGCAGGAAGGGCTCCTCCACCTGCAGGTCGCCCCCGAGTGGCTTGTGCTCGATCCGGTTGCCGGGCCCGATCCGCTCGGGCGTGTCGACGTGGAAGGAGCGGATGTCCCGGCTGACGGCGATCTCCTGCAGGTGGGTGGTGTTGGAGGAGTTGTAGCCGCCGATGACGACCATCAGATCAAGGGGTTCATCCACCAGGGAGAACATGGCGTCCTGCCGCTCCTGGGTGGCGTCGCAGATCGTGTTGAAGGCCAGAAAGTGCTCCGTGAGGTCGGCCGGGCCGTAGCGCTGCAGCATGGTGCGCTCGACGAGGCGACCGATCTCCTCGGTCTCGCTCTTCAGCATGGTGGTCTGGTTGGCCACGCCCACCCGGATCAGATCGCGGTCAGGATCGAACCCTGGTGAGCAGGCCTTGGCGAAGCGGGCCATGAAGGCCTCGCGGGCCGCCTTTCGGGTGGCGGCATCGACATCGCGGGCTCCCAGAAGTACGTAATCGCAGACCTGCTGGGCTTCGGCCAGATCCAGCACCACCAGGTAGGTGCCCGCAAACGAACTGGTGGCCAGGGTCTCCTCGTGCAAGACCTTGCCGTGGATGATCGAGGTGAAGGCGTGCTTCTTGTGCTTCTCCACGGTGTTCCACACCTTGGAGACCCAGGGACAGGTGGTGTCGACGATGTGGCAGCCCCGTTCGTTCAGCAGCTGCATTTCCTGCACCGTGGCGCCGAAGGCGGGCAGGATCACCACGTCGCCACAGGCCACCTCGGAGAAGTCCTTCACCCCGCCGTCGACCTGGATGAACTGCACGTTCATCTCGCGCAGGTGGTCGTTGACGGAGGGGTTGTGGATGATCTCGTTGGTGATCCAGATCCGCTCGCTGGGGTAGTGGCGGCGGGTTTCGTAGGCCATGGCCACGGCCCGCTCCACGCCCCAGCAGAAGCCGAAGGCCTCGGCGAGCCGCACCGTGAGGCGTCCGCGCTGCAGTTCGTAGCCGTTGCTCCGCAACTTGGCGACCAGATCGCTCTGGTAGGCCTGCTCCAGGCTGCCGGCGACTTCCTCGCCCAGGCCGAACCCTCGGCGGTTGTAGCGATCCGAGTGGTGCAGGGAGCGCTTGAAGGCACGGGTATCCACGGCAGCGTTCCTGGCGGCAGGTGATGGCCTGAACTCTATGGGTGCCGGTGGGGCCGCGGCCGCGATCCCGGCTTGCGAGCGGCTGCTGCTGCTGCTGCCTTGCAACCTTCCTGTTGTTCAGACCTGTCGTCCAGAGGGTGTCGGTGCCTGGGTGGTCTGGAGCGGATCGGGCTGGCTGGCCAGGCTGGCTGGCTCGAGTGGCTGGATCGAGACGAGGAGCGTGCTTGGGAGCATCGGCGAACGGCCCGTTGCTGGTGCGGCGTTCCGCAGAGGCTTCAGGCAGCCAGTCCCGGGCCGTGAACAGTCAGCGATGCCTGTGGATGATGACGCCCCCCGTGCATCGATCGCGCGCGATCTTCAGCGCAATGCAGCGAATTCGGCATCGTCGTGTGGCGCTCTTGGTGTTGTGTCCCTGAGACTGTGCTGGGCACCTGAAGAAGCGACCATCGATTCTGTGGCATGGGGATGCTGTGGCCATTGGCGCCCTGAGGCCCTCGACAAGCGCTGCTGACCGCTGATGAGGATGTCAAGCTCCTCCGGCATTTCCGCCTCCATGCCCGTTCACCCAGGCTTTCCGATCCGGCTGCCGTCGTGGAGCGTGGAGCGGTGTTGCTCGCTGTGGCTCAGCGCCGGTTGTGTCGAGATCGGGCCGGCGAGGCTGCAGGGGTGAATGAGCCCACGATCGGCTGCACCACGGTGTGGGCGTTCGCCTTCGCGAGCCAAGGCTGAAGGGAGAACTTGATCGCCGTGAGGCCCAGCAGGCCAGCCATGACCGCGATGGCGGCCCTGGCGCGGCGGCTCAGACGATGCTGGCCGTGGCGCGTTCGCCATGGAACAGTCCCGCCTGTCGGGCACATCACGATCGGCCGCCCCATGTTCAGATCACATCCACTGTCCGAACGCCGCCAGCGGCACACATCGCCAGGGTCGGGTATTGCTGCGACGGGCTACCTGAAATGCGGTAGCCATGGCCGTGGGCCGCTGGTGGCGACAGGTCTTGAGCCCATGCATCCAGTGGTCTCGATCCAGGCGGCGATGGCCATTCGTGTGGAGTGATGTCTGATGGGGCTTCGTGATTGTCTGGCAATGCCATGAATTCCTAGGCTGGATCAGCCTTGCCGGGGCCAGGTGTGGCCGGACGGCAGCTTCCCTGCAATCAAGAGATGGATCCAGTGGCCCAGGGCGGCAAGTTTCGATGATCAGGCCCGCAGCGCAACTCTGTTCAGTTCCCGGTAGGTGAGTTCATTCATGTCCATCACTGCGGCCAATCGTTTTCTATGCGGATCTCCTCTTGCGAATCCAAGGATTGCCAGGTTTGTGGCGATTGTCCTGGCGCTTCTCCTTGAGGCCTCCGTGATTGTTCTGGTCAAGTTCAATCTGATGAGTCTGGAGGCCTCGGCCCTTGGGGTTTTCATTCGCGGCTTGCTTATGTCCACCGCATTGTCGAGCCTTCTCCTGCTGGCTCTGTGGTTTCTGGATCGACGCGAGAGGGAGTCGATCTGGCTGTATGCCGTGATGTTCCTCTGGGGGGCGTTGATTGCCACGGCTGTTGCTTCGCCACTGGATGCCTTGCTCTCCTCCAAGGCTGCGCATCTGCAACTGCTTCACGCGGGTGTTCTGAAGAAGTTATCGGAGAACTCAGGGCAGATTTTTCCCTTGCTGTTTTTGGCCCCCGCCATTCAGGAGCTGATCAAGGGGATTGGGGTGTTCGTGGCTTTCGTCATGCTGAAGTCAGAGTTTGATGGTGTGCGTGATGGGTTTGTCTACGGAGCGTTGGTTGGTATTGGCTTCAACCTGGTCGATTCTTCCTTCTACCTTGCCAACGCTTATGCCCAGACGGGCGTGGCGTCGTGGTGGCAGTATTTCGTCACCCATCACGCCCTGCTTGGCTTTGGGGGGCAGGCGCTTTATACCGGCTTGTTTGGAATGGGATTGGGCCTGGCCCGTCAGACAACACGCCCCTGGCTCAGAGTTGTGGCGCCTGTGACAGGCTGGTTCGCAGGATTGCTGGCCAACATCCTCGGCACGCTGATGGGCTGGTTGACGATCTTTCTGGCCGTTTCGATGGCAGCTCAAGGGCTGGTTCCCCCCTTCAGCCCTGGAGATCCTCTTGTCTCCAGTTCCTCCTTTTGGGCACTGCTGATTTCCGGGAGTTATCTGAGTTTCTTCTGGTCGTTCCCCTTTGTCGCCTTGGCCGGTCTGATGCTCTGGCAAAGCGGCGAGTGGGAACGCGGCGTGATTCGTGGAGAGTTGGCTGATGAGCTTGATCCGGTGATCACGCCAGCGGAATATCAGGCTGTTCTGGCGGATCGGATGTTGCGCACGCGACGGATCCCAGCTGTGAGCAGGTCGTTGTCCGCGGGCATCGTCAATGCCCAGAACGAGCTCGCCCTTCGGAAATGGCGGCTTCGTCACGATGGCAAGCCGCTTGAGGGGGACCCCCTGCTCGTCTCCTGGCGTGAGGAGTTGGCACGCCTGCGGGGGAGGGCATGAACGAGTACGCCTGCTGCTCTGAGTGCTTCTGGACGTTGAACGTGGAGATCTCCGGCCTCTGCCTGAAGGCCATTCGCAGCTGCTGAAGCCAAGCGACAGGACTGGCTCAGATGGGGGGTCACGCCGTCACGACGTGAACCCTCATCTGAGTGGTGCTCTGGGAACTGTCTTGCAATCAGCGGGCAGTCTGGCGATCAGCGGGCAGTCGGTGCGAAGTCCGGATAGGCTTCCATCCCGTGCTCACCAATGTCGAGACCTTCGATCTCTTCGGAATCGGTGACCCGGATTCCGTCGAAGATCACGGCAAGAATGTTCCAGAGAATGATGCCGGTGAGGATGGCCTCCACCGCGATCGCCAGCACGCCGACAACTTGAATACCCAGCTGTCGGAGGCCATGGCCGTAGAAGAGCCCATGGTTCCTGGCAAAAAGGCCGACGGCCAGCGTGCCCCAGATGCCGTTGGTGCCATGCACCGACCAGGCACCGACGGGATCGTCAATCCTGAGCTTGTCGATCCAGCCGACCGAGAAGACCACCAGGGTTCCCCCGATGAACCCCACGATCCATGAGGCACCCAGGGGAATGTCGTTACACCCTGCGGTGATCGACACCAGGCCGGCCAGAATGCCGTTGATGATCATCGAGAGGTCGGGCTTGCCGCCGGTGATCTGCGAAAACATGGCGGCGGCGATGCCACCGGCAGCTGCCGAGAGTGTGGTGGTGACGCAGATGTAGGGAACGTTCTGGTTCATGGCGAGCTCGGATCCACCATTGAAGCCGTACCAGCAGATCCAGAGAATCAGGGCCCCGAGTGTGGCGATGGAGAGATTGTGTCCGGGGATGGCAACGGCACGACCATCGACGAACTTGCCGATGCGGGGTCCGAGAATGATCGCGCCCACCAGTCCACCCCAGGCTCCCATGCTGTGCACCGCGGTGCTGCCGGCGAAATCCAGGAAGCCGATCTGTTTGAGCCACCCGCCAGAATTCCAGATCCAGGCGGAACCCAGTGGGTAGATGATTCCGCGCTTGATGGCTGAAAAGATAACAAACGGCATAAACTTGATCCGTTCGGCCACCATTCCCGACACGATGGTGGCCGAGGTGCCGGCAAATGCGGCCTGGAATAGGAAGTCAACCGTCGGTACAAGGGCGCCATCCTTGATCATTTCAGCGGTCACGGTTGGGTCGAAGAAGAGCCCCTTCAGAAACACCCAGCCGGGCACGACAGCGTCCCCATACATCAGCGAATAGCCGATCAGCCAGTAGGAGGAGACAGCTACTCCGAAGACAATCAGATTCTTGGTGAGGATGTTGACGGCGTTCTTCGAGCGGCAGAGGCCGGTCTCCACCATGGCAAAGCCGGCGTTCATGAAGATCACCAGAATCGCCCCGATCAGCACCCACATGTTGTTGGCCACGAAGGCGGGGGTGAGCTCGGGAAGATCAGCCGCGTGGGCTGCCAGGGTGAAGACACCAAGGCCGAACAGCGCCACGGGAACGCAGGCCAGCCAGCTCAGCTGGCTGGCCCTGATCCATCTCCTGAAACGGTCCGTGAGCAGGGCTGCTGTTTCGAGCAGGCTGGCGTCTCTGAGGCGGCGCCGACTCCGGTGGGTGATGGCACCTGATGCCGCTGATGCAAGGGTCATGGAGTGCTCCAGGAGATGGGTTCGTTGCTGTAACGGATTGGGTTCGGAAAGTGGCTCTCCAGTACAACGAACCATCAACCTCTCTCTGGCCGGGGGCCGAGCCGGTTGCGTTTGCTACAGAAGTGGCGATTCCTGCCCGGGTTGCTCTGGCCGGCCGGCCTTCGGCTCGACGGCCGCCAATCCCAGCCAGCTGATGCCATCCGCCTCGAACTGGTAGCGACAGGGGAGAACTTCCACGCCCATCGCCAGGGCCTGCCGGAACAGCTCGCCGTAGTGCGGATCGGCGGAATCACCCGGCGCGAAGCGCCGGACGTCGGCTCGGCTCAGGCAGGGCACGAGAACGGGCCGTGCCTGCGGGAGCAGTCCCATCAGTTCCCGCAGGTGCTTCTGCCCCCTTTCGGTCACCGTGTCGGGGAAGAGCGCCAGATCGCCTTGGCTCCAGGTGGTGTTCTTCACCTCCACATAGATGGGCCGTGGATCCGGGGCGCCCGCGGCGGGGCTGAGCAGCAGGTCGATGCGGCTGCGCCGCCCCTCGCCGTAGGGCACCTCGGCCCGGATGGCGCCGATCGGACCGAGCTGGGGTTCGAGGCAGCCCGCCTCGATCGTGGCCCGCACCAACCGGTTGGGCAGCGCGGTGTTGATGCCCACCCAGATCGGCGCGCCCTGGGCCCCCGGCACCTCGGCCTGCTCCCAGGTCCAGGCCAGCTTGCGGCTGGGGGAGGGGGCATGGCGCAGCCGTACCCGCCCGCCGGGATGGAGCACCCCGGTCATCGGACCGGTGTTGGGACAGTGGGCCGTCACCACCTCGCCTCCGTCGAGGGCGACATCGGCCAGAAACCGCTTGTAGCGCCTCAGCAGCACGCCCTCCACGAGGGGGCCGAGCTCCAGAATCGGTTGGGCCATCGGGCTCGCCTCGGTGGGAGCTGGGGAGGTATGCCCGCCATACTGCCGCTCGAGCTCACGGGCCAGGGGGCCCGGCCGGATGCCCCAATCCCTGCGTCGCATCGCCCTGATCGTGGCCATCGCCACGGCGATCAGCAAGGTGGCCGGTCTCGTGCGCCAGCAGGTGATCGCCGCCGCCTTCGGGGTCGGCGCCGCCTACGACGCCTACAACTACGCCTATGTTCTCCCCGGCTTTCTGCTGATCCTGCTGGGGGGGATCAACGGCCCGTTCCACAGCGCGATGGTGAGCGTGCTGGCCCGGCGGCCGCGGGAGCAGGGGGCCCATGTGCTCGCGGCCATCAACACCCTGGTGGGGGTCGCCCTGCTGGGCGTGACCCTGCTGCTGCTGGTGGCGGCGGATCCCCTGATCACCCTGGTCGGGCCCGGGCTGGATGCCGAGCGCCATGCCATCGCCGTGGTGGAGCTGCGCTGGATGGCGCCGATGGCGCTGTTCGCCGGCCTGATCGGTCTCGGCTTCGGGGCCCTCAATGCGGCCGACGAGTTCTGGCTGCCCTCGGTGAGTCCGCTGCTCTCGAGCGTCGCGGTCATCGTCGGTCTGGGCATCCTGTGGTGGCAGCTGGGGGCCGCGATCGCCCTTCCCGAGTACGCGCTGATCGGCGGGGTGGTGCTGGCGGCCAGCACCACGGCGGGAGCCCTGCTGCAGTGGCTGATCCAGCTTCCGGCGCTCGCACGGCAGGGCCTGCACCGGTTCCGCCTGGTGTGGGACTGGAAGGACGACGGCGTGCAGGAGGTGCTCAAGGTGATGGGGCCCGCCACCCTCTCCTCGGGCATGCTCCAGATCAACGTGTTCGTGTCGCTGTTCTTCGCCTCGGGGATCCCGGCGGCGGCGGCGGGCCTGGGCTACGCCAACCTGCTGGTGCAGACCCCCCTGGGGCTGATCTCCAATGCCCTGCTGGTGCCGCTGCTGCCGGTGTACTCCAGGCTGACGGGGCCCGAGGACCGGCCTGAGCTGATCGCGCGCATCCGCCAGGGGCTGATGCTCTCCAATGCCTCGATGCTGCCGCTGGGGGCGCTGATGACGGCCCTGGCCGTGCCGATCGTGGCCCTCATCTATGAGCGAGGCGCCTTCGATGCCGGTGCCGCCACCCTGGTGGGCCAGCTTCTGATGGCCTACGGCATCGGCATGCCGGCGTACCTGGGGCGGGACGTGCTCGTGCGGGTGTTCTACGCCCTCGGGGACGGCGTCACCCCCTTCCGCTGGTCCCTGGCGGGCATCGGCCTCAACGCCCTCTTCTGCTGGGCCTTTGTCGGTGGCCCCACCCCCTGGAACGCGCAGCTGTTGCCGATGCTCTACTGCGGTGCCGCTGGGCTCGTGCTGGCGACCGTGGCGGTCAACCTGATCACCTGCGCCGGCCTGCTGCTGGCGCTGCATGGGCGCCTGGACGGCCTGCCGCTGCTGCGCTGGGGGCGGGACACCGGCCTGCTGCTGCTGGCGGCCGTGGCCGGTGCCCTGGTGGCCTGGGCGCTGGCCGGCCTGATCGGCTGGCCCAGCGGGCTGGTCGGACGTCTGTTCCAGACCGGCCTCAGCAGTGCTGCTGGCCTGGTCCTCTATGCGGTGCTCGCCCATGCCGCCGGGGTGCCGGAAGCCCGGCACGTGGTGCAGCAGCTGACGCGTCGGCTGCCGCGCTTCAACCGCTAGCGGCGCGCCAGCCGCAGAAGGGGGCCGGCCCCAGGGGGGATCCGCTCAGCTCTCGGGTCCGACCCGCCGTTCCTCCCGCACCTGCACGGGCATCTCGAGGTGGCAGCGGCCCAGCATCCGCGGGCCCTGCACCGAGAGGATCCGCGCCTCGATGCCGAATTCGCGGAAGGCCGTCTCAAGTTCCTGGATCAGGGCCTTCTCCACCTGGGCCTCGGCATCGACCACCTTGCCGATCAGGCGGCTGCCGAGGCGCCCGATCCGCTGGCGCATGACCTCGCGGGCGTTGGTGACCTCGATCAGCAGCACGGCCCGCTTGCAGTGGCCGCAACCCTATCCGCAAAACGGTTCCAGAACTTCCTCCAGGTCCCGCAACTGGCCGGTCGGCATGAGGCGCGCCAGGGGCAGCCGGGTGACGCCGCCGCCGATCGGCACCTGGACGGCTTCCAGGGCCTGGCGGGCACAGACGGTGCTGCCCTGGTCGATCCGGGCGGCGCATTCGATCGCCAGGGTCTGGGCCAGGCCCGCATCCCCCAGATACAGATGCCAGCCGGCCACCTGCAGGTAGAGGCGGTCGGCCAGGGCCACTTCCAGGTCCTTGAGTTGGCTGGCGGAAAGGCTCATGCTTCGCGGGCGGGACGCAGGGCCAGAACAAACCCAGCGTGCACCATCAGCACGGCCAGCCAGGTCAGGGTGAACCAGTTGAGCCGGCTCCAGGGATGGCGCAGTTCCTGCACCACCCAGAGCCCGCTGTTGATCGCGGAGAACAGTGCGGCGTGGAGGGTGAGGTTCACGATCCGCTCAAAGTGCCGATAGGTGGGGTCTTCGGGGTTGGCGGGGCCGTACCAGCGGATGGGCATGGGGAAGGTCGGGCGGGATGTTTGACGGATGGGCCCTCCGTGCGGTGAGAATGGTCCCATGCGCTTGTAGCTCAGCGGATTAGAGCATCTGACTACGGATCAGAGGGTCGGGAGTTCGAATCTCTCCAGGCGCGTTCACCAGTGCACCGCTTCCCATCCGTGGGAGGCGGTTTTTTGTGGATCCCCTGCCGGAGGGGGCGGCAGGGTTCTCCCCTGCTTCCTGCCCAGGGAGGTGTTTCCTTACGATCCCTAGCAGGACCAGCCTCCCCCCTCCCTTCCCACCGATGGCCGACACCGCCGCCGCCGCGATCAACCAGTCCCTGGCGGCTGGGGATCCCGCCATCGCCGCCCTGATCGGCAAGGAGCTGGAACGCCAGCAGACCCACCTGGAGCTGATCGCCTCCGAGAACTTCGCCTCCCGCGCCGTGATGGAGGCCCAGGGCTCGGTGCTCACCAACAAGTACGCCGAGGGCCTGCCCCACAAGCGTTATTACGGGGGCTGCGAACACGTCGACGCGATCGAGGAGCTGGCGATCGAGCGGGCCAGGCAGCTGTTCGGCGCCGCCTGGGCCAACGTCCAGCCCCACAGTGGCGCCCAGGCCAACTTCGCCGTGTTCCTGGCGCTGCTGCAGCCCGGCGACACGATCCTGGGCATGGACCTCAGCCACGGCGGTCACCTCACCCATGGCTCGCCGGTGAACGTGAGCGGCAAGTGGTTCAAGGCCGTGCACTACGGCGTCGACCCCGAAACCCAGCAGCTCAACTTTGCGAGCATCCGCCAGCTGGCTCTGGAGCACCGGCCGAAGCTGATCGTCTGCGGCTACTCGGCCTATCCGCGCACCATCGATTTCGAGGCCTTCCGCGCCATCGCCGATGAGGTGGGCGCCTACCTGCTGGCCGACATGGCCCACATCGCCGGGCTGGTGGCCGCCGGCGTGCACCCCAACCCGGTCCCCGTCTGTGACGTGGTGACCACCACCACCCACAAGACCCTGCGCGGCCCCCGCGGCGGTCTGATCCTCTGCCGTGACGCCGAGTTCGCCAAGCCGTTCGACAAGGCGGTGTTCCCGGGGAGCCAGGGCGGCCCGCTGGAGCACGTGATCGCCGCCAAGGCGGTGGCCTTCGGTGAGGCCCTCCAGCCGGCGTTCCGCACCTACAGCCAGCAGGTGGTGGCCAACGCCCAGGCCCTGGCCGCCCGCATCCAGGAGCGCGGCATCGCTGTGGTGAGCGGCGGCACCGACAATCACCTGGTGCTGCTCGATCTGCGCAGCATCGGCATGACCGGCAAGGTGGCCGACCTGCTGGTGAGTGATGTCCACATCACCGCCAACAAGAACACCGTGCCGTTCGACCCCCAGTCGCCCTTCGTGACCAGCGGCCTGCGGCTGGGCACCGCCGCCTGCACCACCCGCGGTTTCGACGAGGCGGCCTTCCGCGAGGTGGCCGACGTGATCGCCGATCGGCTGCTCAACCCGGAGGACGCCGCCATCGAGGCGGCTTGCCGTCAGCGGGTGGCCCAGCTCTGCCAGCGCTTCCCGCTCTATGCCGCCGAGCGTGAGCTCCAGCACGCCTGAATTGCCCTGATGCCCCGTAAGGTGGCGCCCCAAGCACTGCCTTCCGGCACCCGCGTCGGCCCGCTGCCGTGACTCTTGCCTACAGCCCCAACGCGGCAGCGTTGCTCACCTTCGCCGTGGCCACGGTGCTCACCGCACTCGTGGTGCCGATCGTGCGGCGGCTGGGTCTGCACTGGGGCCTCACCGACACCCCCGACTCCCGCAAGCAGCACACCAAGCCCATGGTGCGGCTGGGTGGCATCGGCATCGTGATCGGCTTCAGTCTGGCCCTGAGCCTCACCTGGATCCTGGGAGGCTTTGCCCAGTTGGAGCCCAGCAAGGACGCCCTGATCTGGACAACCCTGGGAGGCGCGCTCTGCTTCTTCGTGATCGGCCTCGCCGATGATCTGTTCGCGCTGCCGCCGCTGCCCCGGCTGCTCGGCCAGCTGCTGGTGTCGCTGGTCGTCTGGCAGGAGGGCGTGCGGATCGGCAGCATCGAGCTGCCGTTCGGCTGGATGGGATCGGTACCTTCGGCGCTGCAGCTGCCGGACTGGTTGAGCCTGCTGGCCACCATGGTGTGGCTGGTGGGGATCACCAACGCGATCAACTGGCTCGATGGCCTCGATGGTCTGGCCGCCGGCGTGAGCGGCATCGCCGCCGTGGGGCTGCTCTCGGTCAGCTTCAGCCTGCACCAGCCTGCCGCCGGCCTGCTGGCCGCCGCCCTGGCCGGCAGCTGTCTGGGTTTCCTGCGCCACAACTTCAATCCCGCCCGGATCTTCATGGGCGACGGCGGTTCCTACTTCCTCGGTTTCGCCCTGGCCGCGATCAGCATCGTGGGCCCCGCCAAGGGGCTCACCAGCGTCAGCCTGCTGCTGCCGCTGCTGATCCTTTCCCTTCCCCTGGCCGACATGTCGGCGGTGATCATGGGCCGGCTCAGCGAGGGCCACTCCCCCTTCTATCCCGACCGCCGCCATCTGCACCACCGGTTGCTGCGCACCGGCCTCAGCCAACGCCGCACGGTGCTGCTCATCTATGCCTTCACCCAGTGGCTGGCCTCCGTGGCCCTGGTGCTGGTGAATGCGGAGATGCGCTTCCTCTGGCTGGCCCTGGCCACGGCGTTGCTGATCTGGGTCCTGGTGAGCACCCGTCGCGAGCTCCAGCGCCAGGACCGCCCCTCCGCCCGCCTGCGATGACGGCCGAGATTCTCTGCATCGGCACCGAGCTGCTGCTGGGCAACATCACCAACGGCAACGCCCGCTGGATCGCCGAGCAGCTGGCGGCCCTCGGCATTCCCCACCGGCGCCAGGAGGTGGTGGGTGACAACCGCGACCGGGTGATCGCTGCCGTGCAGGAGGCCTCCCGGCGCTGCCGCGTGCTGATCACCACCGGCGGCCTCGGCCCCACTCCCGACGATCTCACGACCGAGGCGATCGCCGCGGCCTTCGACACGCCCCTCACCGAGCGGCCGGAGGTGTGGGCCGACATCGAGGCCAAGGCACGCGCCAGGGGGCGGGAGCTCTCCCCCAGCGTGCGCCGCCAGGCCCTGCTCCCCGAGGGCGCGGCCGTGCTGCCCAATCCCACCGGCACGGCAGCCGGGATGATCTGGAGCCCCGTGTCGGGCTTCACGCTGCTCACCTTCCCGGGGGTGCCCAGTGAGATGCGCGCCATGTGGGAGGCCACGGCGGCCCCCTGGCTGCAGCAGGCGGGGCTCTCCCAGGGGGTGTATGCCAGCCGGCTGCTGCGCTTCTGGGGCGTGGCCGAATCGGCCCTGGCCGAAGCGATGGCCGATCTGCTGGAGGGCACCAACCCCACTGTGGCGCCGTACGCGGGGGGCGGGGAAGTGAAGCTGCGGCTCACGGGCCGGGCGGAGACGGCGGCGGCCGCCGCCGGGATGCTCGCGCCGTTGGAGGCGGAGATCCGCCGCCGGGCCGGCCAGAGCTGCTTCGGGGTGGATGACGAGAGCCTGGCGGCGGTGGTGCTCGAGCAGCTGCGGCGCCGCGGTGAGACGGTGGCGGTGGCCGAGAGCTGCACCGGCGGAGGGCTCGGTGCGGCCCTGGCGGCGGTGCCCGGGGCCTCGGACGTGTTCCTGGGCGGGGTGATCGCCTATGCCAACGCCGTCAAGCAGCAGCTGCTGGGGGTGAGCGCCGAGGATCTGGAGCGGCATGGAGCCGTGAGCGATCCGGTGGCCCTGGCGATGGCGGCCGGGGCCCGGCGCCTCACGGGCGCCACCTGGGCGATCGCCGTCACCGGCATCGCCGGACCTGGTGGCGGCAGTGAGCAGAAGCCAGTGGGCCTGGTGCACATCGCCGTGGCGGGGGCCGCGGGGGTCTGGAGCGAGGGTGTGCGCTTCGGCGGCAGCCGTGGCCGCCACTGGATCCAGGCGCTCACGGCCGGCGAGGCGCTCAACCGGCTGCGCCTGCGGTTGCTCGCCTCCTGAATCCCCGCCCCAGGCGCGCTTTCGACAGCCCCGCTCGCGGCCGCCACCCGTTGGCCTCTGGCGGCTGGAGCCGTTGCCTGGCAGGGTTGGCCTCCTTCACCCACACGTTCAACCCAGGATGCGGGTCTCGCTGCTGCTGCTGGCCACGGTGCTCCTGGGTGGCTTCGCCCCCCAGGGCAGGGCTGCCTCGACGGCAACGTCGAGCGACTGGCAGCGCTACCGCGATTTCTACCTCGGGGTCGGCCGGCCCCACCTGCTGAGTTTCTGTGCCATCTGGCGGGACGCCAACGCCCAGGGCCACTCGCTCTGGGAGCCGGGGCTGCTGCGCCGGCTCAACGCCCCCCTGGCCCGCGAGGGTTTCACGGAGGTGGAGATCGACGCGATCACCGCCGGTCAGGTGGTGGCCATGAGCCAGGCCTGCCCGGGGATCCGTTGATTAGGGTTGCCGATTGCGCGTCAAGGGATCCGGTGAGCGCCGCCACGCTGTACGACAAGGTCTGGGACCTGCATCGGGTGGCCGAGCTGCCTGGGGGGGCGACCCAGCTCTTCATCGGCCTGCATCTGATCCATGAGGTCACCAGCCCCCAGGCCTTCGCGGCCCTGAAGGATCTCGGCCTGGGTGTCCGCCACCCTGAGCGCACCGTGGCCACGGTCGATCACATCGTGCCCACCACCTCCCAGGCGCGGCCCTTCGCCGATCCCCTGGCCGAGGAGATGCTCGCCACCCTGGAGCGCAACTGCGCCGAGCACGGCATCACCCTGCACGGCCTCGGCAGCGGCCGCCAGGGCATCGTGCATGTGATCGCCCCGGAACTCGGCCTCTCCCAGCCCGGCATGACCGTGGCCTGCGGCGATTCCCACACCTCCACCCACGGCGCCTTCGGCGCGATCGCGTTCGGGATCGGCACCAGCCAGGTGCGTGACGTGCTCGCCAGTCAGAGCCTGGCGATGGGCAAGCTCAAGGTGCGCCGCCTCTGGGTGGACGGGCAGCTCCAGCCGGGGGTCTATGCCAAGGATCTGGTGCTCCACATCATCCGCACGCTCGGCGTCAAGGGCGGTGTGGGCTACGCCTATGAATTCGCCGGACCGGCGATCGCGGCGCTCGCGATGGAGGAGCGCATGACCCTCTGCAACATGGCGATCGAGGGCGGCGCCCGCTGCGGCTACGTGAACCCGGACGCCGTCACCTTCGCCTACCTCCGGGGCCGCCCCTGCGCCCCCAGCGGCGATGCCTGGGAGCGGGCGGTGGCCTGGTGGCGTTCCCTGGCCAGCGGCCCGGATGCCGTGTTCGACGACGAGGTGCGTTTCGATGCGGGATCCATCGCCCCCACCGTGACCTGGGGCATCACCCCCGGCCAGGGCATCGGCGTGGACGAGGCCGTGCCGAGCCTCGCGGAGACCCCCCCCGATGAGCGGCCGCTCGCCGAGGAGGCCTACCGCTACATGGACCTGCAGCCGGGCACCCCGATCGCCGGTACTCCGGTCGACGTCTGTTTCATCGGCAGCTGCACCAACGGCCGGCTCAGCGACCTGCAGGCCGCCGCCGCCGTGGTGCGTGGCCGCCATGTGGCTCCGGGCATCAAGGCCTTCGTGGTGCCGGGCAGTGAACAGGTCGCCGCAGCCGCCGAGACCGAGGGGCTGGATCGCGTCTTCACCGAGGCCGGTTTCGAGTGGCGCGAGCCCGGCTGCTCGATGTGCCTGGCCATGAATCCCGACCGCCTCGAGGGGCGCCAGATCAGCGCCAGCTCCAGCAACCGCAACTTCAAGGGCCGCCAGGGTTCAGCCTCCGGCCGTACCCTGCTGATGAGCCCGGCGATGGTGGCCGCTGCCGCCGTCCACGGTCGTGTGACCGATGTCCGTCAGCTGATGTCCTGAGCGTTCTGCCATGTCCAGCTCCAGTGCCGCCCCCTTCCCCGCAGGTCCGGTCGCCTCGCACCGTGGCCGGGGAGTGGCCGTGGTCGGCTCCGACATCGACACGGACCGGATCATCCCGGCCCGCTTTCTCAAGTGCGTCACCTTCGAGGGCCTGGCTGCCGGAGCCTTTGCCGATGACAGGACCGAGCTCAACGGCGAGCACCCCTTCGACCGGCCAGTCCATCAGGAGGCCTCGGTGTTGGTCGTGAACAGCAACTTCGGCTGCGGTTCCAGCCGCGAGCATGCCCCCCAGGCCCTGATGCGCTGGGGAATCCGGGCGCTCATCGGCGAGAGCTTCGCCGAGATCTTCTTCGGCAACTGCCTGGCCCTCGGCCTGCCCTGCCTCACGGCTGAGCCGGACACCATCCGGGCCCTGCAGCAGGCCATCGCCCTCGATCCGGCCGCCGAGCTCTACCTGGATCTGGAAGCCCTGGAGGTGGAGCTGGAGAGCGAGTTTGTGGGCGCCAACCGCTGGCCGGTGTACCTGGATGCCGGCCCCCACCGGATGCTGCTGAGTGGGCAGTGGGATGCCACCAGCCAGCTGCTCGCCCATGACGCGGAGCTGACACGTACCCTGGCCGCCCTGCCCTACGCCAACGGCTTCTAGCGGCCGGTTCTTAGGGCAGGCCCACCAGCCGGTCCGGCCACCCAGTCCGGGCCAGCCTCCATCAGGGCCTGTCCTCCGGCTGGGTGACCAGGTCCCCGCCCCGATGCTGGGGCCGTGGCACGAACGGTGTGCCGCCACCCGTGAAATCGAAGTCGTTCAGCCGGACCCGGATGCCGCCGATGCCGTCGTAGGGGCTGTAGTACAGACCCAGTTCGTAGGCCCGCTGCTGCAGCTTCAGCTCCACGTAGGAGAAGCTCACGTCGCCGTAGTAGGGCGAGGTGCTGTCGATGTTGAAGGTGGCGCCGGCTTCGAGCACCAGCGGGCCATAGATCTGTTGGGCGGCGTTGAAGCTCACCGTGCGCAGATCCACCGCCCGATCGAACCCGAACGGGCTCCTGCCGTCCCGGAAGGTCTCGCTGAAGGAGGCGGAGAACCGGGTGTAGTCGAGGTAGGTGCGCTCGAAGCGGCCGAGCGTGAACGAGGGGCCGGCGGCCACGGTGAGGGTGTTCTGCTGGGAGCCGTCCTGGTAGAAGGCACTGCTGCCGTTGACCCCGAAATCCAGCCCCACCCCCGGAACCACGGGGATCGCCGAATAGCGCAGCTGTTGCAGCGGGTCGGGATCGCCCTTCAACCCGCTCTCCCACAGCCGCAGTGAGCTGGTCACCCCACCCCGGAGCGCGGTGCGCCACTGGGTGTCCAGCTGGTCCGTGTCGAACAGGGCCGCCTGGTAGTTGCCGCTCTGGGCTCGCCAGTTCAGCTCGACCGGGGTGAAGTAGGGTGTGGTCGGTCGGGGGGCCTCTGGCGAGGGGGCGGGGTTGAGGCTCGCCCGCCCCTCCAGCTCGGCGCCGTAGGAATACACCACGGTCTGCAGGCCGAGGCTGCCGTTGTAGACGCGCTCCCGGTAGCTGCCGAACAGGGCGCCCCTGGAGAAGCTGTGGAGGGGAAGGCCCAGAGGTGTGCTCAGCATGGCGTTGCTGCGGGTGCCGGCGCGGAAGTTGTCGGGGTTGAAGGTGGAGAGGTTGGCATCGCCATAGAAGCGGAACCGGCCCAGGGGCAGGTCCATCAGGGCGGCCAGGCCGAACAGATCGCTGACCTTGGCGTCCTGCACCACATCCGGCCCCACCAGGCTGCGACCGGGCCGGGTGTAGCTGTCGGTGCGTCCATCGATGGCCCGCTGGATCAGCAGCTGGGGCTGGAGTCGGAGGCTCCCCTCCCCGCCGAGCCGCAGTGGCGGCAGGTTGTAACCGAGAAAGACGCCGTCCCGGTCGCGCCGATCCGCATCCAGGGTCACGGCCAGCTGCTGCTGGCCGATCTGCACGTCGCGGATGCTGGGCAGGGAAAGCCTCTCGCCCAGGAGGATCCGGCTGTCTCGCGCCCGGATCGTGGTGACCCCGGCGGGATTGATCGCGGCCTCGACACCCCGGGCGATGGTCCAGGCCTTGGCCGGGGTGAAGGGGTCGTTGGTGAATGCGACCTCCTCGGCGAACCAGCCATTCCTGCGGATGCGGAGGCTCGAGGCCTGGAACCGCAGCCGGGTGAGGTTGCCCTTCTCCTGCCGCAGAGGTCGGTAGGTGCCACCGCCACCGGGGGGGTTGTCCTCCGATTCGATCAGGGGCACCAGGTTCAGCCGGAATGTCGTGTCGACGCTCTGGCTGAAGCGCACGTTGCTGACCCGCTGGCGGATGGCCCCGGCGGGCACCTCCCCGGTGGCGGGGACCACGAGGCCTGGCCCGGATCCGGTGGGGGGTGGCAAGGTCGAGGGGCCGGCCGGCTGCCCCCGATCGGTACGCGGCTCCAGCGCCACCTCCTCTAGCAGCTGGTTGAGGGGGCGGGCGCGCTGACCATCGCCGGCGCCTGGACAGCCCTCGGGAGCCGGCATGGTGGGCAGCGCCGTGCGGCGGGGAGGCAGCAGCTGCTGCACAGGCCGGGCTCCGGGGTCGGTGCTCAGCTCAGGGCAGGCGAAGCTGTCGTCCTCGGGCTCGGGTCTGGCGACGGCCTGCTCGCCCGGCGCCGTTGGCGGGCCCTTGAGCACTCCCTTCGGACGGTGTCCCAGGGCCAGGCCCAGGGAGGCCATGTCGCCGGCGAGGGACTCCTCGTCCACCACCCCATACACATCGCTGATCTCGCCGCTGCCCTCCCAGTCGCTGTAGCGCAGGGTGCCGGCCTGCAGGTACTGGTCTCCACGGAAGAGCCGGATGCGCCCGCTGGCGAAGACGCTGCGATGGCCCTCGCTCAGTTCCACCCTGTCGGCGAGCAGCCGCCAGCCCTCCAGGCGGGCCTCCACGTTGCCGCTCACGGTCAGCCGGCCGGTCTGGCGGTCGTAGCTCTGGCGGTCGGAGCGCACCACGAGGAACCGAGGCGTGGGGGCCCCGGGGCCCTCGGGACGTGGAACCTCGGCAGCGGGAGCGTCGAGCGGTTCCGACCGGGCCGCGACGCTGAGACCGGACGTGGCCACCAGCATGGCCACGGAGACCCCTCGCCAGTTGATCGGGCTCCTGCTCACGGCCATGGTCGGTGCGGGGAGGCGAGCATCGTGCCCCTTGGACAGGCCTTCAGCGCCCCAGCCTGCTGGTTGGATGCACCGCGTTGAAGTGCGGGGAGGACGGGATCTGAACTGAACGCAGCTAGGGAAGGCCCCTGAGGGGGGGGATCGCCGCAAGGGAGAGCCGGCCCGGCGCGGGCCCTGGCTGCCGGCAGACCGGGTTCAGGCCTGGGCTTCCATCCCCGGGAGGACGTCAGGCGCGTCAGTCTTCGAGATCCTTGCGGCTGGGGGTGCGGCTCGGGTCGCTGGCGAGAAAGCCGAACACAAAGATCCCGATGAAGAAGAAGACGACCGAATAAACCGAGATCTTGAGAGCGAGCATGGTTCGGTCTGGCGCGAAGCGGGCGGGTGACAGGGAGTGACGGCCGCCTCTGAGGAGCTGGTCGTCCCCCCGGCAGCCAGATCATCCTATGGGACCTGGCCTGCCATCCAACGATGCCCCCGGTCTCTGCAACGGGTGAGCAGCCTCAGATTGAAACGATTCAGTCACCTTCTGAGCCCCCATCGGTGTCCCCCTCCCTGCTCGACCTCCAGGCCGCCTGGCTGTGCCCGCAGCCCGGGGGAGATCTGGGCTCCGCCCTCGATCACCCCTGGGGCCCGCTCCATCGTCCCGACTGGGTGGCCCGGGGGCTGGTGGTCTGGCCCCGGGGGGGGCAGTGGCGCCGGCTGAGCCAGCGGTTGGTCTGTCCGGATGCCTGGCGGGCCCTCCAGGCGGATCCGCCCGGGCTGCGCGCCCGGCTGGTGTTGCGCTGGTGGGCCGACCAGGCGGAACTGCGGGTCGACGGCACGGCCATCCATGCCGGGGACCTGTTCGACACGGCGTGCCGCTGGGTCCTGCCGGAGCAGTGGTGGCGGGGGGAGCCGCTGCAGCTCGAGCTGCGACTGAGGAGTCCGCTGCATGACGACGGTGCCCTCCTGCACAGCCGCATCGAGCTGGAGCCCCTGGATCCTTCTGACCCGCTCGGGGTTCTTGCCGAGACCCGCGCCGCCCTGGTGAACCTGCGCCGCGAGGCCGGCCGGCCGGATCTCCCGGAACCGGAGGCGGGCTGGCATCTGCTCGGCCATGCCCACCTCGATCTGGCCTGGTTGTGGCCGGTGGCGGACACCTGGCAGGCGGCGGAGCGCACCTTCGCTTCGGTGCTCGCGTTGTTCGAGCGCTTCCCCCGGCTTCATTTCGCCCATTCCACTCCGGCCCTCTATGGCTGGCTGGAACGGCACCGTCCAGCCCTGATGGCCGCCATCCAGGCGGCGGTGCGCGCCGGTCGCTTCGAGCCGATCAACGGCCCCTGGGTGGAGAACGACTGCGTGCTGATCAGCACGGCCTCCCTGCTGCGCCAGTTCCAGGAAGGGCAGTGGGACAGCCGCCGCCGCTTCCCCCAGCTGGCCCATGAGCTCGCCTGGCTGCCGGACAGTTTCGGCTTCGCCGCCGGCCTCCCCGCGGTGGCCGGGGCCACGGGCGTGCGCTGGTTCTGCACCCACAAGCTGTTCTGGAATGCGACCAACCCCTTCCCCCATCGCCTCTTCCGCTGGCGCAGCCGCTGCGGCACGGAAGTGCTGGCGCTGATGACGGCGCCGATCGGCACCGACGGGGACCCGCTGGCGATGGAGCGCTACCGCCTGGAATGGCAGCGCTCCACCGGGCTGGCCCGGGCCCTCTGGCTGCCGGGCGTCGGCGACCACGGCGGCGGCCCCACCGCCG
Source organism: Aphanothece microscopica RSMan92 (assembly GCF_046613545.2). NCBI lineage: Bacteria > Bacillati > Cyanobacteriota > Cyanophyceae > Chroococcales > Aphanothecaceae > Aphanothece > Aphanothece microscopica. The sequence continues at coordinate 46,563 of NZ_JBKKKY020000008.1, forward strand.
AGATGCTCGAGCAGCTGCAACTCTGGGAGCATCAGCCCGAGGCGGCTCCCCAGGCCCACGGGACCCTGCGGGCCTATCTCGCCGGACTGGAGCCCCACGCGCCAGCCCTGCCGGTCTGGCGGGATGAGCTCTACCTCGAGCTGCACCGGGGCTGTGCCACCACCCGGCCGGATCAGAAGCGCCACAACCGCACGCTCGAGCGGCTGCTGCGGGAGGCGGAGATCGCCGCCGTCCTGGCGGGCTCGGGCCCTGGGGCGGACTGGCGCCCCCTGTTGTTCCAGCAGTTTCACGACATCCTGCCGGGCACGGCGATCCCCGAGGTGTTCGAGCAGGCCGAGCCCCAGTGGCGGGCCGCCCGGCGCCAGGCCCGCCGCCGGCGGGATCGGGACCTGGCCGCCTGCCTGGGGGGGGGCGCTCCCTGGGATCGGCCGCGACCCGTCAGCACCGGCCGGCCCTGGTGGGCCCTTCAGCTGGTGCCCCTGGCCGGGCGTCACCGCACCGTGCGGCTCCCGGCCGGCCAGTGGCAGGCGCAGGGACAGGAGCAGGGGCCGGCCCAGTGGCAGGCCTTGCCCACCCAGGGCGCCATGGCCGGAGGGTGCTGGGTGCAGCTCCCCCCCGCCGCTGGGATGGTGGCCCAGCCCCTGCAGCACCATCCAGGCCCGCCGGATGCCACGGCCCCGGCGCCCAGCAGCGTTCACCAGCCCGTCTGGGTCGCGGGCCTGCGGGCCGGCAACGGCATGCTGTCGGTGGAGCTGGGGCCCCGAGGGGTGGAGCAGCTCTGGGACCGGCAGGGGCTGCCGCTGCTGGCGGCCCCGCTGCTCTGGCAGCGGTTCGCCGACCGGGGTGAGTTCTGGGACGCCTGGGACCTGGCAGCGGACCATGCCGACCACCCCTTGCCCTGGTCCTGGCAGGGCTTGCCCGCCTGGCGGGAGCGGGGGCCGCTCTGTGCCAGCTTCGTCTGGCGCGGACGCTTCGGGGCCAGTCGGGTGCGGCTCGAGGGGCGCCTGCTCGCCGGCACGCCCTGGTTGGAGCTGGTCTTCAGCGTCGACTGGCGGCAGCGCCATGAGCTGTTGCGGCTGGAGGTGCCCCTCGCCTCCCGCGCCGTGCGATGGGCTGCCGATACCGCCGGGGGGGTGTTGGAGCGCCCGGCCGAACCGCTGACGGCGCGGGAGAAGGCCCGATGGGAGGTGCCGGCGATCAGCTGGCTGTGCTCGGTCGGCCCCCGCGGCGGCCTGGCGCTCCTGCTGGATGGCCCCCAGGGGGTCTCGGCGGCGGCCGGGAGCCTCGGGGTTTCGCTGTTGCGCGGGCCCACCTGGCCCGATCCCGGCGCTGATAACGGTCGCCGCCGCCAACGGCTGGCCCTGCTCCCTGCCAGCCCGAACTGGCCCCAGGCCGCCGTGCCCGAGCACGCCCAGGGGTTTCGGGAGCCCCTGTGGCTGCGGCCGGCGGGGTCAGCAGCGGAGCCTGCGGCCACGCCGCGCCGTTTTCTGCCGCCCCTGGCCCCGGGGTTGCAGCTCATCGGGCTGCGTCCGACTGCGGTGCCGGGCGAAGCGGTGCTGGCGGTGGCCAACCAGTCCCCTCGCCGCTGCCATCTGGAGCTGGGCGAGGCCTGGGAGGTGCTGGCCCGGGTCAATGGGCTCGACGAGGGTCCGGTTGCCCAGTCAGGCGAGGCGGAGCGGATGCTCCTGCGGCCCTGGCAGCTGGGGTTCTGGCGCCTCCGTCCGAGCGGAGCACCGGCCTGATCCCCGGCTGGTGGCTGCCGTTCAGGCCTCGTGTTCAGTCCTCGTGATCGTCGAAGGGGTCGGTGAGCTGCTTGGACGGTGGGCCGAAGGCCAGATAGATGCCGAAACCGGTGAGGGCCAGCAGGACCGCGAGCACAGCCAGGGCCACCGATAGGGCGGGAGAGCCGGTGGTGCTGGGGTCCATGGGAATCAGGCTGGTGGGAGCTTCCGTCACAACTCTCGACAGCCCGGCGCGCCGGGCTGTCGAGGCCTTTACACTAGCCAGAGCGATTCCCTGCGCGAGAGGACCAAGCTGCCATGGCTCAACGCACCCGTCTGGGAGACCTGCTGCGCCCCCTCAACTCCGAATACGGGAAGGTCGTGCCCGGCTGGGGCACCACGCCGGTCATGGGCGTGTTCATGCTGCTCTTCCTGGTCTTCCTGCTGGTGATCCTTCAGCTGTACAACCAGTCCCTTCTCCTCGAAGGCATCAACGTCAACTGGAACGGCGCCGGCTGAGCGTCCAGGCGAGCGGCGGCCTACACGGGAGGACCCATGAACATCTTCGGAATCGGCCTGCCCGAAATGGCCGTGATTGCGGCGATCGGCCTGCTCGTCTTCGGTCCGAAGCGTCTCCCGGAGCTGGGCCGCACCCTTGGCCGCACTCTGAAGGGTTTTCAGAGTGCCTCTTCCGAGTTCGAACGGGAGTTCCGCACCGCCATCGCCACGTCGGAACCTGCCTCGGCGGACTCGGTCGCAGCGGAGCCCCAGGCGGGCACTCCTGCGCCCCTGCCGCAGGGGGAGCCAGAGCCGATCACGCCCCAGGCAGGCGCGGCTGTCCCGGCGACCGCTCCGGCCGAGTCTCCGTCTGAAGGCTGAGTCCGGGTGCCTCCGCAGGATTTCCCGTGACGGCTCAGGCCCCCCTGCCTGCCCTGAAGCTGGTGGCGGGACTCGGCAACCCCGGCAGCAAGTACGCCGGAACCCGTCACAACGTCGGTTTCATGGCCCTCGAGAGGCTGGCGGCTGAGGGCGCCACGGGCTTTCGCCAGAACCCCAAGCTGCATGGCCTGCTGGCGGAGCTGGGCCAGGGGGCGGCACGGCTGCGGCTGCTGATGCCCCAGACCTACATGAACGACAGTGGCCGCTCGATCCGGGCCGCCCTCGACTGGTTCTCCATCGAGCCGGAGGAGTTGCTGGTCGTGGTGGATGACATGGATCTGCCGCTCGGCAAGCTGCGCCTGCGGGCCGGCGGCAGTGCCGGCGGGCACAACGGTCTCCGCAGCACGATCAGCCATCTGGGAACCCAGGACTTTCCGCGGCTGCGGATCGGCATCGGCGCGCCGTGCTCCGATCCCTCCGATCGCAAGGCCCGCACGGTCGGCCATGTGCTGGGCCGGTTCCATGCCTCCGAACAGCCCTGTCTCGAGGACGTGCTGGCTGAAGTGGCGGCCGGGATCGGGCTGATCCAGCGCCTGGGCCTGGAGCGTGCCGGTAATCGTTTGAACAGTTTCCAGCCCCTGAGGGCTCCAGCCTGAAGGCATGGCCCGTCTGCCTGCCACCACCGCCCAGCTCAGGGTGCTGCACCAGAGCTTCAGCCAGCGGGTGCTGGAGGGGGAGGTGACAGCCGGGGGGTTCCACTGGACGTTCAGCTGGGCCTTTGATCGCGGCGAGCTCAGCGTCGAGCCTTCGCTGGGCCGTGCGCTGATTCAGGACGCCCTGCTGCGCTTTCTGCTCAAGGCGGATTACCAGCTCGAACCCGGCGGGGACTATGCCTTCACGGTGCGGGCCCGTTTCTAGGTGGCGTTCTCCCTCGCGCTGAGGTGGGCCTGATCGGCCAGCTCGCGAAGCACGCCCGGACCGCGCCGTGAGAGCGGCTGGCCGAGATGGCGTTCCACCAGCAGCTGCGCCACCACGTCGTCGATGTCCCGCGGCGGCAGCCGCAGCCCCTCGGGAAGCAGCCGCCGCCAGCCGCCGCTGCCGGCCAGCTGCCAGTAGCGCCGGCGGGCGGCCAGGGTGGTGCCCGCTTCCTCCACCGTCTCGGATTGCAGCCCCAGGCGCGCCAGCTGGGGGGGCCAGCTCCGGCTGCCAGTGCCGTTGCCGAGCACCACGGTGACCAGGCCGGCCTGCTGCTGCCACTGACGCAGCAAGGCCAGGCTCTCCGCCGGCGGCAGGATGGCCGCGGCGAGAATCGTGCCCAGGCCGGCATCGGCCAGGACCAGGCCGCATTTGCTGCGGCCGGGATCCAGCCCGGCCAGGCGGGACGCCTGCGGCGGGACGGCAGGCTCGCTCATGGCCGTCGCAGGGGCGGGCTCTCCGCAGGGGCGCCACCGGCGATGCGCAGCTCCACGGTGATCGGGTCCGGCGTCTCGGCGTCCCGCAGGGCCACGGCCACCAGCTGGATCACCGTGCCGGGGGGACGTGCGGCCAGGGTGCGTGCCAGCTGGTTGAACATGGCGGCGTCGAACTGCAGCCCGTCCACCAGGGAACCCTGCCGCTGGGCCCGCGCGTAGGCGGCCGCCAGCAGCAGATTGAGGCGCCGCACCAGCTGTTCGGGGTCGCGGAGATCGGCCTCGACCGTCGTGCTGGCCAGCACGTCACCGGCCTTGACCACCGGGCGGTTGGGACGGAGATCCGGGAAGGCCAGCACCTGACGTTCCCCCCGCAGCACGTTTGCGGCGGAGAGGATGCTGACCACCCAGCTTCCCGGTCGGGTGAGCAGGGATTCCAGCCGGGCGACGTCGGTCGTGGGCACCAGCAGAATCTGGCGGTCGACGGGCTGGCCGGGCAGGACCCGTTTGAAGGCCGTGATGTTGGCCTGCTGCAGCAGGGCGGTGATCACCTCCTTGGCCTGTTCCGGGCGCTCGAGGGTCACCTTCGCGCTCGCCAGCGGCTGGCCTGTGGTGATCACCACATCGCCCCGGCGCAGGGCGAGCAGGTTGTCCTCCAGGTCCTCGAGCTCCCGGGCGCCGGCCTCGATCCGTCGTCGCACCTCGGCCAGTTCCGCTTCGGTGCGGCGGATCTCGGCGTCGCGGGCACCGACCTCGCCGGCCAGCCGGTCCCGCTCACGCTCCAGCGCCATCCTCTGGGCCTGCAGAGGAGCGAGTTCCCGGCGCAGCGCGGTGGCCCGGGCCTGGGACTGGGCCAGTTCCCGCGCCACCTTGCGCTGGCCCTGCTGGGCGCGGGCCACCTCGGCCTGACTGGTGATCAGGCTCTGCTGGCTGGCTTCAAGCTGCCGCCGCGCCGTGCTGAGGCGTTCCTCCAGCCGCTCGAGTTCGAACAGACCGGTGCGAAGCCGCTCGCTCACCAGCAGCAGCAGGCCGAGGGACATTGCGCTGATCAGGCTCCCCGTCAACACCGTGATCAGCACGGCCGTGCGCCGGGGGCGCAGGTTGAACAGGCTGAGTCGCGCCTTGCCGACGCGGCTGCCCAGCCGATCTCCCAGGGTGGCGAGCACACCCCCGAGGAGCAGGAGCGCCAGGATCAGCAGCCAGCCCGACACGTGCGGTCCCGAATCGGCCCAGTATCCCCCGCTTGCGGTGGCTCCATGCCAGGGGTGTCAGCTGAAACGCTTGGCCAGGGCGATGGGGTCGAACACGGTGATCTTCTTGCGATCGATCTGAACGAGTCCCTCGTTGCGCAGATCACCCAGGAGCCGGGTGATGGTCACCCGGGTGGAGCCGATCGCTTCGGCGATCGCCTGGTGGGAGAGGCGCAGGTCGATGGTGATCCCTTCGGTGCTGGGGACCCCGAAGTCCCGGCAGAGCACCAGCAGGAAACTCACCAGCCGGGAGCTCATGTCCCGGTGGGTCAGGGTCTCGATCATGGTCTCCGTCTGGAGGATCCGTGAGGAGAGACCCTGAAGCAGCAACAGCCCCACGCTGGCGTCCTGCTCGATCGCCTTGCGCACCGAGGTGGCCGGTGCGCTGAGCAGCTCGACCCGGGTGAAGGCGATGGCGTGGTAGAAGCGATCGGAACGTTGACCGGTGAGCAGGGAGAGCACGCCGAACAGGCTGTTCTCCCGCAGCAGCGCCACCGTGATCTCCTCGCCCGATTCATAGACCCGCGACAGACGCACCGCGCCGCGCCGCAGCAGGTAGACGCGTTCCGCCGGATCGCCGGGGAAAAAGATCGTCTTGCCCCGCTCGATGGTCTCGACATTGCTGCCGCCCAGACCGCGGATCACCTCCAGCAGGGTGTGGCTGCCCTGGCCGGCCGTGCCGAGGCCGGTCACAACCCCGGGGGCCCCGCCGCTCGGTGTGTTGGCGGTCCTGCTGAATCCGCGTGGGGCGCCAACCATGGAGAGGGGCAGGCAGTTGGGCGGACCCTATAGATCAGCGGGGGCTCTCCCTGTAACAACGGGCACGCTTTGCGGCGCGCTGTCCCGCCCGCCGGTGGGCGGGCCGCGTCGAGGCCGTGGGCAGTACGGATGTATCCACCAGGGATGGTGTCCATCGCTTGGAATCCGGCTCGATCCCGCTACATTCAGTCCTGCGTCGTTGCGCATCCATGACCGTCAGTCTCCCGACCAGCTCCGGTCCTGGCAGCGTGGCCAGGTCGGGTGGTGCCGGGTTGCGGCGTGCCCAGCGCCACGAGGTGTTCCCTGCCCAGGCGCTCGAGACGGCCCCTGCGGCTGTGCCCCTGCGGCTGGTGCCGCAGCCGGAGGGCTTGCTGCAGGTGCACACCGCGCCCTTCCGGGGCAGTGTGGGGTCCGTGCTGAGCCAGGCCCTGCGCAGCGCCGGGCTCGGCAGCCGGGTGCTCATCACCCAGCTGCTCAAGGGAGGGGTCGCCCAGGGGCTGGAGGCGAGCCCCTGGCTCTGTGGCCGGCTCCAGTGGCTGCGCCCCGCCGTTCCGAGCTGTCTGGCCGAGCCGGCCACCGACCATCCGGACGAGGTGTGTGCGGCGGTTCAGGAGGTCTGGGAGTACAGCCGGCTGTGCCTGCTCGAAGGCGGAGTGGACCTGATGGTGCTCGATGAACTCGGCCTGGCTGTCGAGCTGGGCTATCTCCCCCTGGCCGAGGTTCTGGGGGTGCTGGAGCAGCGGCCGGCCCATCTGGATGTCATCCTGACGGGACCCTCGATGGGGCCTGAACTCATGGCGATGGCCGATCAGGTCACCCAGCTCCGTCGCGGCGTCTAGGCCGGCTTCCGATGCTCAAGAACGACCGTTGGATCAAGGAACAGGCTGCCGCCGGCATGCTCGATCCTTTCCAGTCCTCGCTGGTGCGCCATCTGGATCCGGACAGCGCCGGCCGTCCCGTGCTGAGCTTCGGCTGTTCCTCCTACGGCTATGACCTGCGGCTCTCGCCCCAGGAATTCCTGATCTTCCGCCACGTGCCCGGCACGGTGATGAACCCCAAGCGGTTCAATCCGGCGAACCTCGAGCCTGTGCCCCTGCGGGATGATGAGGACGGCAGCTATTTCATCCTGCCGGCCCATTCCTATGGCCTCGGGGTGGCTCTGGAGCGGATGCGAGTCCCTTCCAACATCACGGTGATCTGTCTCGGCAAAAGCACCTACGCCCGTCTCGGGATCATCGTCAACACCACGCCGGCGGAAGCCAGCTGGGAGGGACACCTGACCCTGGAGTTCAGCAATTCCTCCGGGGCCGACTGCCGGATCTATGCCAATGAGGGGATCTGCCAGCTGCTCTTCTTCGAGGGCGATCCCTGTGACACCACCTACCGGGACCGGGCGGGCAAGTACCAGCATCAACCCGAGCGGGTGACCCTGGCGAAGGTCTGATCAGGGCGCCAGCCGCGCCTTGTGCAGACGGGTCCGTTCGTACCACTCGGCGAACTGGGGTGTCCAGGCCTGGAGATGGGGCCACATCAGGTCACAGAGTTCCCTGATCTCCTGCTGGGCGTCGAGTTTGGCGCGCAGGTCGAGGAAGTGCAGAAAGGCGCGCAGGGTGAAGCTCACCACGAAGTGCTGCCGGTAATCGAACGGCAGGATGCCGCGGGCGTGCTCCTCGGCGAACCCGGCCGCGAGCAGATCGCGATAGCGACAGGCGGCCTGTCTGCAGTGGTCCAGATCGAGGGCCCGCTGGTCGGCGCTGTACGCATATTTCTTGCCCTGCCGATCCGCATAGGTGCCTTCGGGACGCAGGTAGAACACCTCTTCGAGATCCAGCTCGCCGGTGGCGGCCCGGCAGATGCGCTCCCCCGTGTAGCGCATCGACTGCACGTCGAAGCTCACGCCCACCCGGTGGGTGCGGGCCTGTTGCATCACCGAGTGGGGGAACCAGCCGACGTTGAGCACGATCTGGGCATGTTCGAGGGGGCCGTAGTGGCCCCGCTCACCGGCGAGCAACCGCTTCACGCAGATCTCTCCGGCCCTCTGTTCATCCGGCCAGTCGTCCCGTTCGCCAGCGACGAAGCCCTCGCTGTAGTCCTGGTGCATCCCGGCATAGACGCATTGCTGGGGGTTGGGCGTGGCGGCGATCAGGGCCACCCGGAAGCGGGAATCCATGCTGGCCTCAGCCGTGGCTGCGGGGTCCGGCCATCGTGGCAGGCGCGGCGCCGGCGATCTCGGCCGCACCATCCAGCCGGCTCACCGCGCCCACGCCCGGCAGGCTGGGGAGGGGCACGCCGTTGACCAGGGCCTCGGCGAGGGCCGTCAGGTCGGTGCGGCTGCGGGCCCCGATCGAGCGACCGACCGGGGTTCCATCCCCGCCGAACAGTTCCAGTTGCGGAATGCCATTCACCTCGAACCGCTCCAGTTCGGGATGCCAGCGCGGGTTGTCGACGTTCAGGAGCACGACGTCGAGGCGGCCGTGGTAGTCGGCCTCCAGCGTCTGCATGGCGGGGGCCATGGCGCGGCAGGCCTCACACCAGTCGGCGTAGAACTCCACCAGGGTCGGCCGACCGTTGGTCAGGGCCACGGAGAGCTCGGGCGAGCGACGGGCCAGGGCCTCGAGGGGGGCCTGGGGTTGCAGCCCGCCCCGCAGCCACAGCACCGCCGCCGTGAGCAGCGCGGCGATCACCAGCAGGGCCAGCCGCTCCCGCTGGCCAGGGCCGGGTGAACCGGAGGAACCGCTCATCGTGGATAGTGTTGGTGGGGACGGCCCCAGACGTGGTGCACTCTGCCAGCCCTGCCAGCCCAGCCAGCCTCCTGACCCGTGAAGCGGCGCCTCACTCTCCACTTCCCCCGCGAGGCGGTGCATCAGCCGATCACCTACCGCCTGGCCGTGGACTTCGACATCGCGGCCAAGATTCTCCGCGCCCAGATCGCCCCCAACCAGAGCGGCACCATGGTGGTCGAGCTCTCCGGGGACATTGACGAGCTGGAGGCGGCAGAGAGCTGGCTCGAAAGCCAGGGCCTCGCCCTCAACCGGGCGCCGGGACAGATCGCGGTCGATCGTGACCGCTGCGTGGACTGCGGCATCTGCTCGAGCGTCTGCCCCAGCGGCGCCCTGGGTTTCACGGCCCCGGCCTGGAAGCTGCACTTCGAGGCTCCCCGCTGCCTCGTCTGCGAGCAGTGCATCCCCAGCTGTCCGCTGGAGGCGATCAGCCTGGTGCTCGATCAGCCGTGATGGCCCTGCTCCGCCTGCTGCTGCTGCCCTTCCGCGCCCCCATGCTGCTGCTGCTGGCGGCCGTGTCGGTCTACGAAGGGATGCAGTGGAGCCGGCCAGCCTCGGCCGCAGCGGCCGAACTGGCGCAGCTCTCCAGCCTGTTCTGGTCGCTTGACCTGCTGCACGCCCTGCTGGTGGTGGTCGTCTGCACCCTGTTCGACCTGCTGCTCAAGCAGCTGGCCAACCTGATGGCCGCGAGTCGGGTGGTCAGCCTGGTGGTCACCCTGCTGCTGGTCACGGTGGGCGGTCTGTACCTCCTCGACCTCAAAGTGCTGACCAACCTGTTGATCCTGGCCTGTGCGGTGCTGCTCGCGCGCCTGGATCTGGCCCGTGTCCGCGTCTCTCCGCCACCGCTGGTGCTCGCGGTGTCCATGTCCACCCTGGTGCTGCTGGGTGCCGGTTTCGGTCGCTGGCTGGCCTGGGAGGCCTCCGGCTAGCGGCACAGCGGCAGCCGGGGTTCCTGGAAGCTCCACAGGTTGCCCAGAACCTTCTTGACGTACAGGCGCGTCTCCGGGTACGGAATCGCCTCCACCCACAGTTCCGGGGTCACCTGCAGCAGCGGGCTGATCCATCCCTCCACCGCCCCGGCCCCAGCGTTGTAGCTGGCGGTCATCAGCAGGGGATTGCCCTCCCAGCGGTCGAGCAGCTGCCTCAGGTAGCGGGCACCCAGGCTGGCGTTGCGCTGAGGGTCGGTGAGGGCCTCGTCCGGCAGGGGGGCGCCCGCCAGCTCGGCGGCGGTTTCCGGCATCAGCTGCAGCAGCCCGGTGGCCCCCACCGGCGATCGCACCGCGGCACTGAAGCGCGATTCCTGCTTGGCCACGGCGGCCAGCAACGTCGCCGGCAACCTGGCGGCCCGGGCCGCCAGGTTGAGTTCGTCCGTGAAGGCGGGCTCGTCCAGACTGCGCTCGAGGGTCAGGATCTGCGGGCACTGACCCGTGGGCAGCCGCAGGCTGGCCTGCTCCAGCTGCTCCAGGCCCATCCAGTGATCGCCGACCCCACGGCGCAGCCGGCCCTCCACCAGCAGCTGAGCGGGGTCTGGGGTGGCGGGTTCGCCGCGGAGATGGCGCCACTGTTCCCACGCCTCCAGGGTCTGGCCGAGGCGCCAGAGCCGATCAAGATCCTGGCGGCCGCTGTCCAGGGGGTGCCATGGAGGCGGAACCAGGCCCGGGGCGGTGTCCGGATCGAGGTCGATGTCGTCGCGGCCGAGCCTGACGGCCGCTCGCCAGCCGTAGTAGCCGCCGGGATGGTTGGCCAGGAGCTCGGCCCAGCCCGCCTTGGCCTGGGCCTGGTCCCCCAGTTGCCACTGGCTCAGGGACAACCAGAATCGCCGCCGGGCCTCCAGGGGGCCGGGCAGCGTGACCCCATCGAGGGCGGAGGTTCCCAGCAGGGCGGCGGCCCCGCGCCAGTCCTGGGAGAGCAGGGCCTGACGAGCCAGCTGCCACTGGAGCTCCCAGCTGGCCGGATCGTCCTGCCAGCGCCGCATCACCATCAGGGCTGCGGAGGGTTGTCCCAGCACGAGGGCCCGGCGGGCCTGGACCGGGGCACTGTCCTGGAGGGCCGCGGGCAGCTCCTCCAGGGCCGCCAGGCTGGTCGGGGTGTCACTGTCGGCCAGCCAATGTGCCGCCTCGGCGGCTTCGGGGCTGGTCGGCCAGGTCTGGGCCAGGCTCAGCATCCGCGCTTCGGCCTGGAGGCCGCGCTCCCCGCCGCGTCCCAGGCTGCGGGCGATGGCCAGCTGGGTGGATGGGCTGGGTGGGATCGTGTCGAGGCAGGCCAGGGCGGCTTTGCTGTCGCCCAGCTGGGCGAGGCCCCGGGCGAGCAGGTTTCGCTCGTCGGGGTTGCCTGGGCGCTCGGCAGGGTTGCAGCGCGCTTCGATCACCGCCTTGGCTCCCGGCCAGCGCACCCCCCAGCGGGCCAGGTGAAGGGCCCCATCCCGGCCGCCGGCCTCCACGGCGGCGGCCAGGGCGGCCGGGTGGGCTGGGAAGCGTCGCAGCAGCTGGCTTCTGCGTTCCGGCTGCTGGCGGCCGAGGGCGTAGAGGGCGTCGGCGCTGGCAGGACTGCCCGGGAAACGCCTGAGCAGCTGGCGCCAGCGGCGATCGCTGCCCTGGCGGTCGCCGCGCTGGGCTGCGGCCTGGGCATCACGCTTCAGCACCACGGCCGCCAGGGGATCCCGTCCCCAGGCCTGGTTGCGCAGCAGCTGGCCGGCCCGGACCGGATCCCCACCGCCGGGCTGGCGATCGAGGTCGGCCAGCAACAGCAGCGCGGCTTCCCGGCGCCGCATGGGATCGGGGTCGAACCGCTGCAGGCGCTCCAGCGTCCCCAGCGGGGTCCCCGGGTCCGGCAGCGGCCGTTGTTGCAGCAGCTGCCGCCCGCCCAGCAGGGCGGCACCGCTGCCCAGGCAGGTCAGGGCCAGAAGCCAGGCAAGGGAACGCACGAACATGGCCGCGGGGTCGTGGGCATTCTGGGGATGGTTTCCCCCTGCTCTTCGGTGCGGCTGCCTTCCCTCCCCCCACTGCTCTCCAGCCTGCCCGGCGCCACCCAGCGCCTGCGGGCGCTTCGGGTCTGGGCTGCGGCGGGAGCGGTGATGCTCCTGCGGCCGTTCTGGCCGCTCAGCCTGCTGCCCGGCTGGGTGGTGGGGGCGCTGCTGCTCTGGGCGGTGTTCGAGCTGGTGGTCTGGATCTGGTGGCCGCGGCGCTGGCAGTGAGTCCGCCCGGGGGGAGGGCCGTCAGGGCTGGCGGGGGGTGCGGGCCAGCCGATGGCGATCCGGATCCCGGCACCACCCGCCGCTCGGCCTAACCTTCCGGCTTCCGGAGCGCGGCGATGGTCGAGCTGGTCCACCATCCTCTCGGTCGTCCCCTGGGGGAGGGGTGGGCAAGCTTCGGCACCGATGGCATCCGCGGTCGGGTCGGCTCCCAGGTCACCCCTGCCCTGGCCCTGCAGCTGGGCTACTGGAGCGGCCAGGTCCTGCCCCGGGAGGGGGCCGTGGTGATCGGCATGGACAGCCGCAGCAGCGGTCCGATGCTGGCGGCGGCCCTCACGGCCGGTCTGACGGCCGCCGGTCGTGAGGTCTGGCAGCTCGGCCTGTGCCCCACCCCCGCGGTTCCGGGTGTGATCCGTCGGCTGGGGGCGGCCGGAGGCCTGATGGTCTCGGCCAGCCACAACCCCCCCCATGACAACGGCATCAAGCTGTTCGGCGCCTCCGGTGCCAAGCTCAGCCGCGAGCAGCAGCAGGCCATCGAGGCGGGTCTGGCGGGCCGGGAACCCGTCGCTGCCTTCAGCGGGGCCGGCACCTCGCGGCAGCGGACCGACCTGATGGCGGACTACCGCAGCAGCCTGGTGGCCAGTGTCGACGGGCGCCGGCTCGATGGCTGCAGGATCGTTCTCGACCTCTGCCACGGTTCGGCCACGGCCTGCGGCGAAGCCGTCTTCCGGGAGCTCGGGGCGGATGTCACCGTGCTCCATGGCCAGCCCGACGGCGAGCGGATCAACGTGGGCTGCGGCAGCACCCATCTCGAACCCCTCAGGCAGGCCGTGCTGCAGTCCGGGGCGGCGATGGGTTTCGGCTTCGATGGGGATGCCGACCGCATGCTGGCCGTCGACGCCCGGGGCCGCGTCGTGGACGGTGACCAGATCCTCTACCTCTGGGGCACGGCCCTGCTGCAGGCGGGCCATCTCCCGGAGCGCCGCATCGTCGCCACCGTGATGTCCAATCTCGGCTTCGAGCGGGCCTGGCAGGCCAAGGGCGGCCTGCTGGAGCGGACGGCCGTCGGCGACCAGTACGTCCACCAGGCGATGGAGGCACTCGGGGCCGCTCTGGGCGGGGAGCAGTCGGGTCACATCCTCTCGGCCCGCCATGGCATGAGCGGCGATGGCCTGCTCACGGCTCTGCAGGTCGCCACCCTTCTCCATGCCGAGGGCAGCAGCCTGGCCGACTGGCTCGACACGAGCTTCCGGCCCTACCCCCAGGTGCTGGTGAACGTGACGGTGCCGGACCGCCAGCGTCGTCAGCAGTGGCAGGCGTGCGACCCGCTGCGCCGGGCCGTGGAGGAGGCTGAAACCGCGATGATGGGCCAGGGTCGCGTGCTGGTGCGGGCCAGCGGTACCGAACCCCTGCTGCGGGTGATGGTGGAGGCTTCGGAGCAGGCCGCGGTGGACCACTGGTCCTCCTGCCTGGCGAAGGCAGCCGAGCAGCACCTCAACGCGGCCTGAGCGCGATCTGGCTGAACGCGATCCGGCTGAAGGCGATCTCGCTGAACGGGGTCTAGCTGATCGGGATCTAGCTGAGCGAGTTGCGACCCTCTGGGGCGCCTGCTCCCGGGGGCGGTCGCAGCAGTTCCGCGGCCATCGTCAGGGCGCCTGCACAGGCATCCCCCGCCGGCACGGCGAGGCTGGCCCCCGGTAGCCTCTGCCCCAGGGCCTCCTCCAGCCGGCGCCGCAGTGCCGGCAGATGCTCCAGGGCGCCGCCCATCGGCCAGATCAACGGACAGCTCAGCTCCAGCTCGCGGCAGATGGTGACGGCCATGGCGGCCAGCGCCGCGGCGTTGTGGGCCACGATCCCCCGGGCCTCCGGATCTCCGGCTTCGGCGGCAGCCACCACCAGCGGGGCCAGCCGGGCGAACCCGGCCGGGCCGAAGTCCGGCTGCACCACGAGGGCCTTGAGCGCCTGGGCCGCGCCGGGGGCGTGGCTGTCGATCCCCAGCTGCTGCCAGAGCCTCTGCCGCAGCCCGCTCTCCGGTCGTCGACCATCGGCCATCTCCAGGGACCGGGCCAGCCCATCGCGGCCGATGTCCATGGCGGAGCCGGCGCCATCCAGCAGCCAGCCCCAGCCGGCGCAGCGATGCTCCCTCCCCAGGCGGTTGCGCCCCACGGCGATGGTGCCGGTGCCGCTGATCAGCACCAGACCCTCGCCGTGGCTGCCCATGGCACCCCGCAGGGCGGTGCGTTCATCTCCGGTGACCGCCACCCGGGCCAGGGGCAGCTGCAGGGTGGCGGCGGCGAGCTGGCGTCCCCGCTGCTGCACGGGGGTGCCCACCTCGATGCCGCTGGCGCCGATCGCGGCGGCGTCAAGGCGGAGAGGTGCCGGCAGCCCGGCGGCGGCCCCCGCCTGCGCGAGGCTCTGCCGCAGGGCGTCCCCGAACGCCTGCTCGCCTCCTGGAGCAGCCAGGTGGCGCACACCGGGGCCCTCCCCTTCCGCGAGCACCGTCCCCTCCCTGACCAGCCGGCAGGTGGTGTGGGTCTGGCCGGCATCAAAGCCGGCGATCAGGGCAGGGCCGCTCACGTGGTGTCAGCGGCTGGGGTCTTGCCGTTTGGCGGCGGCCGCCAGGGTGGCCAGGCAGAACCAGGCGCTCAGCTGCACCTCAGGCCGGAAGAAAATCGTGTCGGTGAGCCCCTGAACCGTCAGTCCGGCGATGGCGGCCAGGACGCCCAGGGCCGGCAGGGCGAAGGGCCCATCGCCGCGCCAGGTGGCGACGGCCTGGCGGAGGCTGGCGAGGGCCAGACCGCAGCCCACCAGCAGCCCGGGGATCCCGGCCTCGACCGCCAGCTCCAGGGGGATCGAATAGGCACTCAGGGCGTTGAACTTGGGCTTCTGGAACAGCGGATAGATCTGGTTGAAGGCATCGTTGCCCGGCCCGATCCCGAGCCATGGCCGCGCCTGGATCATGTCCAGCGCCGCCTCCCAGACGTTGATCCGGAAATTGTTGGAGCTGTCCTGTCGCCCGGCCACCAGACTCTCCACCCGCACCCGCAGGGGCTCCACCTGGGTCACCACCACCACCAGGGCGGCGCTGGCCACCAGCAGCAGCAGCAGCGGAAACAGCCGTCGCCACAGCAGCGGCCAGGACCGGGTGAGCCGGATGGCCAGCAGGACCACGATCACCGCTCCCTCCGCCACCAGACCCATCCAGGCGCCGCGGCTGTAGGTGAGCACCAGGGCCGTGGTGCCCAGCAGCAACGCCGTCAGCGCGTAGAGCCGGGGGGCGAGGCCGCGCCAGCGCAGCAGGGCCACCAGGGCCAGCGGCAGCACCGGCAGCAGGTAGCCCCCCAGCAGATTGGGGTTCTCCAGGGTGCTGTAGATCCGCACGGTGCCATCGCTCACCGAGTTGGGGTCGGCCCAGCGCGCCAGCTCCCCGGTGTCTCCGTAGAGCTGGCGGATGCCGATCACGCTGGTCAGGAGTTGTCCAGCCAGGAGGGCGGCCACGATGCGATCCCACCATTGGGGGGCCCGGTGGAGCACCTCCTGCATCAAGGCGTAGACCCCCAGGTAGCTGGCCAGCTTCAGCAGCCCCTTGGCGGCCGCCATGGGTACCGGTGAGAACCCGGTGGCCAGCAGGGCCACCCCCAGGATCGCCAGGATCCAGCCATGGATGCTGCCGATTCCCCCCTCCGCAGGCCGTCCCAGGGCCAGCAGCGCCCACAGCAGGCCACTGGCCAGGATCAGCAGCATCAACCCGCCCCGGGTGAGCACGGGCAGCCCCGCCATCAGCGCACACAGGGTGAGCCCCGCGATCGGGATCAGCCGCTGGCCCAGCGGCCCGTGGCTGCTGTCGGCCCACCATCCCTGCCAGCGCAGCAGCAGGGGAGTGGGCGCGGGGATGGCGGGGTCACCCAAGGCAGGGACGGCTCATGTCAGGCCGGATTATCGGCTGCCTCCAGAGCCTGCTCCAGCTGGGCCAGGTCGGGGACGGGCTGAGGAGTGCGGCGGTACAGCACCCGGTACACCGGCAGCCCCCGCGCGAGCACATGGGTTTCCCGTTCCGTCGGCAGGGGGAGGGGACTGCCCGCCCGCCAGGGCCTCCCATCCTCGGCGGGGCGCTCGAAGCAGCCGCTGGTGTCGATCAGCAGCGCCATCGGCTCGATCACGGCCAGCACGTCGCTCTGGATGAACAGCTCGCCCCCGGGCGGAAGGGCGGTGGCCAGGGACCGCAGCAGGGCCGGCTGCAGCACCCGGCGCTTGTGGTGCTTCTTCTTGAACCAGGGATCGGGGAACTGGATCGTCACCCGCTGCAGCAGGCCGGAGGGGAGTGCCGCCAGCCACTCCTCCAGGCTCACGTTGGCGTTGCAGAACAGGAAGCGGAGGTGCTGCAGATCCAGGGCCTTGCGTTCGGTCTCGGCCGCCTCGACCAGGGTTCGCCGGATCTCCACGCCGAGGTGGTTCCAGCGGGGCTCCGTCGGGGCCAGCGCCAGCAGGAACCTCCCCCGGGCGCAGCCGATATCGAGATGAAGCGGACGTCCCGGGTCGGGGAACAGCGCGGTGGGGGGTGGCAGGGGGCGGGGCTGTTGGTAGAAGCGGCTGAGGGGATTGACGTGCTGCCGCACCATCAGGGCCCCTCCGGGCGACGGGGCACCACAAAACCCCAGCTGGCGGTGTAGCCATGCAGCTGGGTGCTGCCGGCGATCGGCCCGATCTCGCCGTTGCAGAACGCGCCGCTCAACGGCAGCGCCCCGAAGCGCTCCCGGCACAGGCTCACGTCGCCATCGGCATGGCCGTAGAGCCCCTGGCCGCGGCCGAGGCAGGCGAACAGCAGCGCGGCCAGCGGCTGCGCCGGCCGGCCCTGCTGCTGCTTCAGCAGCTGGCGAAGCTCCTGGCGGGAGGCCTCGGCATCCCGGAGCTGGAACTGCACCTGCTGGCCCACCCGCATCCGTTCAGCCACGGCGACAGCCCCGTTGCGCGGATCGACCCCGATCAGGTTGCGCACCAGAAACGTCGTGGGCTCCTGCTGGTCGCCCGTCTCGAGGCTGAAGCTGCTGCGGCCCACCCCCAGGAACAGCGAATGCTTCACCAGCTCCCGCTCCTCCGGGGTGAGCTGGGTGAGGATCTCCTGGAGGGCCGCCACGGGACTGTTGCGGCGGTTCTGCTGGCTCACCTCGAGAACCACGTTGCGCCGGGCCTGCTCCACTTCGAACACCGGGCCGATCGGGCGGCACCCCTGCGCCACCACTGGATCGAGCCCCCAGGCTCCGTCGATCAGGCAGCCGACGGCACCGCCACAGACCCGGTCGTCGAACAGCAGCGAGCCATGCGGGGCGCTGTGCTGTCCGGCGATGCCCCCCACCTTCGCCGCGGCGGGGCAGGCGTAGTCGAGGCCACTGATCAGGTCGTTGATGGCGGGAAAGCCGGGGTCGACCAGCAGCAGCATCGAGTGGGCCGTGGCGGGGTCGGGATTGCCCAGCAGTGCCAGCCAGGGTTCCGACGGACCGTCGAGGTCCGGAAGCTCACCGGCCTCGATGGCGAAGGGCATCAGCCTCGCCCCGGGCAGCCGCAGCAGCATCACGCTGACACCGGGCTCCCGCTCGAGCTCCCGGCTGTCACCCCCCTGCGGGGTGCCGACCACCCCGCCGCCCAGGCAGCCCAGCCAGTGGGTGGCCTGGAAGCGCTCACGCAGAAGCGGCAGCAGCCGCGGCAGATCACTGGCATAGCTGGCCGACACGAAGACCAGGCCCAGATCCGCCTTTCCGACGCCCCTGAGCTGCCGGCTGATCGCCTCGAGGGTGTCCTGCAGGGACGGGCTGGTCGCCAGGGCCGTGCGGCACCACGGAGTGGCCGTGCCGGAGCCCAGGCGACGGGCCAGCCAGGCGGGCATCGGGAAGGCAACCATCACTGGACCCTATCGCCTGCGGGAGGGTGCGGATAATGGCGCCTTACCGAACCCTCGCCGTGCCGGATTCGCTGTACCGCTCCATGGTGTGGCTCGACTACCGACTGGCCGTGCTGTTCACGGTCGGACTCCCGCTCGTGCTGCTCGTCTGGGCGGCGGTGCGGCGGGAGCGGGCCCTGGTGCGTCTGCTGGGGATCTACTGGAAGGTGGCGAGCCTGCTGCTGGTCACGGTGCTGCTGCTCACGGACCGCCAGCCCCTGGGCCTGGCCGTGGCCGTGGTCGCGCAGGTGCTGGTGCTGGTGTGCCTCTGGTTCTGGGTCGATCTCAATGAGGAGCTCGCCGACCTGCCGTCCTGGCGTGGCCTGCCGCTCACGGTGCGGATCTGGCGCTGGGCGATCAGTTTCTGGGCCGTGCTGGGCGCGCTGTTCAGCGCCACCGCCCTCGGCTGCATGGACGCCGCCCGGCTGGAGAGTCCCCGCTGTGCGGTCTGGCTTCAGCCGCCCCTGGAGCTGCATCGGCACGTCGCCTCCCTGTTCGCCTTCATTTTCGGCGGGCAGTGGACACCGGCGGTGGCCGCCTTCGTGGGTTACCTGGGGCTCGTGGCCTATGCGGTCGGCTTGCTGCAGTGGTTGCTGGTGCGTCTGCCGCGCCAGGGGAGGGTGGCCGGTGAGTTCTGAGCCGCCATCCGATCTCCTGCGGCAGCTCGAGGAGCTCAGCCGCCAGCGCCCCGACCGGGTGCTTCGCCTGCGCGGCCGGATCGACGCCGAGCCCCTGGAGCTGCTGATCTTCCGCGGCTTCTCCTGCAGCACGACCCATCCCACGGCGTTCGACCCGGATCAGACGGTCCTGCCCGATGGGGCCAGCCTGGAGGGGGCCGAGCTGCTGCGCGGACCGCTCGACCCTGCGGCGGAGGACTGTCTGGCCGGTCCCCTGGCGCCGGAGCACTTCCTGGAGCCGCAGGCCTGGCAGTAGGGCCGCCGCAACTGCCTAGCCTGCGTCCCAAACGCCGCGATGCAGCTCCGCCACGTCATCAACCTCCACAAGGGCCTCACCCCGTTCGTGGTGGCCGGCCTGATGGTCGGGTACGGCAACATGACGCTGGGTCCCTGGGTGTACCTGGCCCTGCACGGCACCTATGGCCTGATCTGGCTGCTCAAGGACGCCATCTTTCCGGACCGCCAGTGGCAGCAACCGATCGCCTGGCCGGTGGCGGTGCTCGGCTTCCTGATGCTGGGCCTGTACTGGATCGCTCCGTTTCTGCTGATCAGCAGCGGGCTGGAGCCACCCCTGCCCCTGGTGGCCGCGGCGATCGCGTGCAACATCCTCGGGGTGTTTCTGCACTTCTGCAGTGATGCCCAGAAGCACTTCACCCTGCAGGTCCGCCCGGGGCTGATCACCGAGGGTTTCTTCGCCCGCAGCCGCAACACCAACTATCTCGGTGAGCTGCTCATCTACCTGTCCTTCGCCCTGCTGGCGATGCACTGGCTCCCCTACCTGGTGCTGGCGGGATTCGGTCTGGGGGTCTTCCTGCCGAACATGCGCCGGAAAGATGCCTCCCTGGCCCGGTATCCCGCGTTCGAGGCGTACCGGGAGCGTTCGGGCCTGCTGCTGCCGAGTCTCCAGGGCTCCCGGCAGGGCTGAGGCTCCCGGCAGGGCTGAGGCTCCCGGCAGGGCATGGCAGGGCCCTGGGCCGGATCAGCAGATCACACCAGGATGGCCACGCAACGCCCGCAGAGGCTGGGGTGGGCGCTGGAGGTGCCGATGTCGCTGGTGTAGTGCCAGCAACGCTCACACTTCTCGCCCGCCGCCCGGGCGACGCGCACCGTGATGCCGTTCTGCTCGGTTTCGGCCAGCACGCCATCGGGGGGGGGACCACCGATCCTGAGGTCGGAGACCAGCAGCCAGTCGGCGAGGTCATCGACTCCCGGCTTGCCGCTGCTGGCCAGCCAGGCCAGGGCCTCGCGCAGGGGGGCCGTCGCGGTATCCCCGCTGATCGTCAGCTGCACCTGGGCCTCCAGGGAGGCGCCGATGCCCTCCCCGCCAGCCTGGTCGGCCCCGTGGCCGCCCTGTTTGCGGCAGGTTTCCAGCTGGCGGTTCACCAGGGCGCGCAGCTCGAGGATGCGCTCCATCGGCGGCTCCAGTGCCGGCTGCCGCCAGGCCGCGGGGGCGGTGGGCCAGCCCCGCTGAAACACCGAGGCCTCCGCCACGGGATAGGGGAGGTTCTGCCAGATGTCTTCCGCCATGTGGCTGAGCACCGGCGCAATCAGGCCGGCCAGCCGCTCCACCACCAGGCTCAGCACCGTCTGGCAGCTGCGGCGGCGGAAGTCGCCGGCCCCGCTCACATAGAGCCGGTCCTTGGCGATGTCGAGGTACACATTCGAGAGATCCACCACGCAGAAGTTCTGCAGGGCCTGGAAGAACCGGTAGAACTCGTAGCGCTCGAAGTCTCCCGTCACCGCATCGATCAGGGCGGCGGTGCGCTGCAGCATCCACTGGTCCAGCAGCGGCAGCTCCTCCACGGGGACGGCGTGACCGCCTTGCTCGCGAGGCCGCGGGTCGAAGTCGTGCAGGTTGCCCAGCAGGTAGCGCGCCGTGTTGCGCACCTTGCGGTACACATCGGCCAGCTGCTTCACGATGCCGGGGCCGAGGGGCACGTCGGCGGAATAGTCGACCGAGCTCACCCACAGCCGCAGCACGTCGGCGCCGTAGGCCGGCTCCTGCTTCTCGTTCCGGCCGCCCTCCACGAGCACCGCCGGATCCACCACGTTGCCGAGCGATTTGCTCATCTTGCGGCCCTTCTCATCGAGGGTGAAGCCGTGGGTGAGCACCCGCCGGTAGGGGGCATGGCCGTTCACGGCCACCGAGGTGAGCAGGCTGCTCTGAAACCAGCCGCGGTGCTGATCGCTGCCCTCCAGGTAGAGGTCGGCGGGGTAGCGCAGCATGTCGGGCCCGGGATCGGCATCGGAATTGGCATCGGCATCGGCATCGGCGCCGCTGTTCGCCGCTTCCGATCCCGGGGTGAGCCCGCCCAGGACGCCGGCCCAGGAGGAGCCCGAGTCGAACCACACGTCCATCGTGTCGGTGCCCTTGCGCCACTGGTCGGCCTGGTCCGTCAGCTCGGGAGGCAGCAGGCCGGCCTCATCGCGCTCCCACCACACGTCGGCGCCGTGCTCGCCGATCAGGGCCTGGATGTGGTTGAGGGTGGCTTCGTTGAGCAGCACCTCGCCGGTGTCGCGGTGATAAAACACCGGGATCGGCACGCCCCAGGTGCGCTGGCGGCTGATGCACCAGTCGCCCCGCTCGCTCACCATCGCCTCGATGCGGTTGCGGCCGCTGGCCGGCAGCCATTCCACCCGGGCGATGGCGTCGAGGGCGGCCTGGCGGAACCCCTCCACGGAGGCGAACCACTGCTCGGTGGCGCGGAAGATCGTGGGCTTCTTGGTGCGCCAGTCGTAGGGGTAGCGGTGTTCGTAGCACTGCTCGCTCAGCAGCACGCCGGCCTCCCGGAGGGCGGCCACGATCGCGGGGTTCGCGTCCTTGAGCACATTCGTGCCGGCGAAGGGACCGGCCTCGGCGGTGAGGTTGCCGGCCTCATCCACCGGGCAGAGCACCGGCAGGTTGTATCTGCGGCCGGTGTTGAAGTCATCCACGCCGTGGCCGGGAGCCGTGTGTACCAGGCCGGTGCCGGTTTCGGTGGTGATGTAGTCGCCGCCGATCACCACCGGGCTGGTGCGCTCCAGCAGGGGGTGGCGGTAGACGAGCCCTTCGAGGGCGGCGCCCTTCACCTGCAGCAGCGGCGTGAGTTCCAGGCCCAGGCTGCTCTCCAGGCTCTCGCGCAGGTCGGCAGCCACCACCAGATGGCTGGCGGCCGGGGCGGGAGTGTCCCCGGGATGGTCCCTGCGGGGCGCCACGGCGCAGATGGCGTAGTCGAGCCGCTCGTTCACCGACACCGCCAGGTTGGCGGGCAGGGTCCAGGGGGTGGTGGTCCAGATCGCCACGGCCAGGCCGCCGGCGGCGGTGGCGGCTTCGCGACTCAGCCCGGCCTCCGCGAGGGCCGCGGCGAACGGCTCCGGCAGCTCCACCGCCGGGAAGGCCACGTAGACGCTGGGGGAGGTGTGGCCGTCGGGATACTCGAGCTCGGCCTCCGCCAGGGCGGTGCGGGAGCTGGGGCTCCAGTGCACTGGTTTGAGGCCCCGGTAGATGTGGCCGGCCAGCACCATGGCGCCGAACACGCCGATCTGGGCGGCCTCGTAGGTCTTCTGCAGGGTGAGGTAGGGCTGCTCCCAGTCGGCCCAGATGCCCCAGCGCCGGAAGCCGGCCTTCTGGCCCTCCACCTGCTCGAGGGCATAGGCGTGGGCCTTGCGGCGAAGGCTGAGCGGCGTGAGCTCGGCGCGCTCGCCGCTGCTGAGGCCCTGCAGCACCTTCAGCTCGATCGGCAGGCCGTGGCAGTCCCAGCCAGGCACGAACCGCGCCCGCCGGCCCTGCAGCAGCGCCGTCTTGTTGATGATGTCCTTGAGGATCTTGTTGAGGGCGTGGCCCACATGCAGGGCCCCGTTTGCGTAGGGGGGGCCGTCGTGCAAGGTGAACACCGGGCCGCTGTTCTGCCGGCTGAGCCGCTCGTAGATCCGCTGCTCCGCCCAGAAGACCTGGATCTCCGGTTCCCGCAGCTTGGCGTTGGCCCGCATCGAAAACGGGGTCTGCAGCAGGTTGAGGGTGTCCTTGTAGGAGACAGGCGCAGAGCTGGCGGTCACGGCGCCTCGGGCAGCAAAGGGGGATTATCCCGCTTCGGCCCTGGGGGGCGACGGATCCTCGGGCGCTTCAGCCTCGCTCGGATCCGGGGGGGCAGCCGGCTCCGGGGCGTTGCGCAGCAGCTGGTCGACCCCATCCAGCGAGGTGACCTCCAGCCGAGGCTCCTCCTCGGTGGGCGGCTGCTGGGCTTCAGCCGGGTGGTCCGGGTGGGGGTCCGGCATGTCCTGCCGCACCCAGCGCTTGCTGCTGGTTCGCGGGCGGCGGCGTTCCGCGATCCAGCGGCCCAGGCCGCTCACGGCGCCACCGCTGACAGCCACCAGCCGAGCCAGGGTGGCGGCGAGCTCCTGGAGGCTCGTCTGCCAGCGCTCCTGGGACCACAGCCTCTGCTGCTCTTCGGGGCTCAGCTGTCTCCAGCGGCCCTGCCCGACCTCCAGGCCGAGCCGGCCGATCAGCAGGCCGCCGCAGAGAACGCCCAGCATCGGAGCTCCCGTCAGACGGTCGGAGCTGGTCACGAGCACCAGGCCCAGCAGCAGCACCACCGCCCCCCAGACCGAATCCCGGGGTCGGCTCAGTTCCGTGGCCAGCACGGGCAGCAGCAGGACGGTGAGACCCAGCAGCAAAGCCAGGACCCCACCCAGGACGGCAAGCATGGCGCAGGGGCAGTCCCCTCCATTCTTGGCGCAGGCCTTGGAGAAGGCGCTTGCTGGGGCACTGTCTGGGGCCAAGGCGGGGGCCAAGGCAGAGGCAGGCGCGTCGGCGCTGCCGGCGGCCGTGCCTACAGTCTCCCCACGCCCACCTGGCGGAATTGGTAGACGCGCTGGGTTTAGGTTCCAGTGGCTTCGGTCGTGGGGGTTCAAGTCCCCCGGTGGGCATCGGCCTTTTCTTAAGTTGCAGCCAGCGCGATGATCACAGGCCGCTCCCTTGTCCATGACCCAGGCTCCGGTTATCGAGCAGGCTGTGGCCGTTGAGCTGCCGCGCAGAAGCCCGTCCAGCGCAGTTCCCAAGCACTTTCTCGATCCCCCCGACCCGTGGAATCCCACCGTCGGCCTGTTCCTCGGAGGCTTCGGTCTGGCCGCCCTGACGATCTGGGGCTGGTTCGTGGGGCAGTGGCCGCTGCCGCTGTTGCTGATCACCGGCTTTCTGGCCCTGCACCTGGAGGGCACCGTCATCCACGACGCCTGCCACAACGCCGCCCACCCGAGCCGCTTCTGGAATGCGGTGATGGGCCATGGGGCTGCCCTGCTGCTGGGGTTCAGCTTCCCGGTGTTCACGCGGGTGCATCTGCAGCACCATGCCCATGTGAACGATCCGAAGCATGATCCGGATCACATCGTCAGCACCTTCGGACCTCTTTGGCTGATTGCCCCGAGATTCTTCTACCACGAGGTGTTTTTCTTCCGTCGCCGTCTCTGGCGTCGCTACGAATTGCTCGAGTGGGGAATTGCCAGGGGCGTTTTTCTCACCATCGTTCTGGCTGCTGCCAAGTTCGGATTTCTGCCCTTCATTTTCAACTGCTGGTTCGCCCCGGCCCTGATGGTGGGCGTCACCCTCGGTCTCTTTTTCGACTACCTCCCGCACCGCCCATTTCAATCACGCAACCGCTGGCATAATGCCCGGGTCTACCCCAGCCGACTGATGAACTGGCTGATCATGGGCCAGAACTACCATCTGATTCATCATCTCTGGCCATCAATTCCCTGGTTCGAATACCGGCCTGCCTATCACGCCACCAAGCACATTCTTGACGCCAAAGGATCTCCCCAGCGCCTCGGTCTGTTCGAAACCCGGGCCGACGGCCTGAATTTCCTCTACGACATCCTGCTCGGCGTTCGCAGCCATCGCAAACGTCGCAGCAAGCTGCGCCCCCTGGCCGCCCTGATGCCGACCCGCCATGCCCGCCGGCGGGTTCTTGAGGTGCTCCACCGCACGGCGGTCTCACCCGTTCGCTAGGGAGCACCAGGGGGGAGCTGCGATTCAGTCAGCCAGGATCTTCGGCACCCGGAAGAAATCGCCTTCGCGCTGGGGCGCCAGGTCGAGCAGCGCTTCGCGCACGGGAGTGGCCTCCACCCGGTCCTCGCGGGTGACGTTGACCACCTCCACAGCCCGGGTGGTGGGGGGGACCCCCTCGGTGTCGACGGCCTCGAGATGGGCCACGTAATCCAGGATGCGTTCCAGCTGGCCTGTGTAGGTGGCGATCTTGTCGTCCGGAAGGGCGAGGCGGGCCAGGTCGGCCACCTTGCGCACATCGTCAGCGCTGATCCTGCTCATCCGACCGGTAGGGCTGGGCCGACGCTAGCGCTCGGGCCTGCCCACCCCCCAGCGGTACAGGCATCCGTTCCCGGCATCGGTTCAGGCTTCTTCCGCCAGGAAGCGCTCCAGATCGCTGCTGAGGGCGGTGGCGGCCAGATCCAGGAAGAGCGCTCCGTCCGTGGCGCTGGCCAGGTAGGGATCGGAGCCCATGCGGCCATCCGGATGGCGCCGCCGGAAGTCTTCGGGGCCGTGGATCGGGCCCGCCGGCGCAGGAGTCGGCAGGGGTCGCTGCTTGGCGACCAGGCTCGGCTCCAGATGCAGGGTCAGCGCGATTTCGCTGGGGGTGGCGTGGTGCCCTTCCCGCTCGCCGTAGAGCTCCCGGGCTTTCTGCATCACGGGGGGGGCCATGAACCAGTTGGCCAGCCGGCAGCGCAGCCGCTCCGCCTGCGGCAGGCCCCGCGCCGCTGCGCTCGCGTGGGCCTGGGCGAACGCGGCCTTGGCGGTGGCGATGTTGCCGCCGTGGCCATTGATCACGAAGATCCGCTCGAAGCCGTGTCTGGCCAGCGAGAGCACCACGTCGTGGAGCACCGCCAGCAGGGTGCTGGGCTGAAGGCTCACCGTGCCGGCAAAGCCCAGATGGTGCTCGGCCATCCCGAAGGCCTGGGCGGGGGTGACCAGCACCCCGCAGCGGCGGCCGACCTCCAGGGCCACGGCCTCGGCCGTGAGGGCATCGGTGCCGATGGCTCCCGTGGGACCGTGCTGCTCGGTGGAGCCCAGCGGCACGATCACCCCTTTGCAGTCCTGGAGGTAGGTCTCCACCTCGGGCCAGCTGCGCAGCTGCAGCCGGATGGCCTCGGTGGTGCTCGCCGGTCGGGGCAGGGTCGTCAAGGCTTCGGGTTGGGTCATGGTGAACAGCGGCGGCACGGGTGGGTCTGCCTAGGATTCATCAGCGTGCTGAGCCAGTGGGGCCATGCTGCACCGCAAGCTGTACCAGTTCTGTGCCGAGAAGCGCCCGGTCTGGGTCTTCCTGCGCGATCAGCAGCGCTGGATTGAAGAGGCCCTGATCACCGAGATCGAGGGCGATCTGGTCACCCTCCGCTACGACGCCGAGGATGACGACGAAACCCACAGCTGGGAGGAAAGCGTGCGGCTCGACTCGATCGGTGCCGTCAGCACCCGCCTGGCCTATGTGAGCCGCAGCGGCATGGATGACATTCCCACCTCGGAGGACTGTCCCGAAGCGGAGCGGCTGAGCAGCTGAGCCGTCCCGGCGGTGCCGCTGGGAATCAGTCGTCAGTGGGCCGTGCCGTTGCCGTCGTAGTTGTCCGTGTCGTAGTAGCCACCCTTGGTGCCGAAGAACAGGGTGGCCAGGCAGAACAGTCCGCTGGTGGCCAGCAGGACCGTGGCCAGGGTGAAACCGGAGGAGTCCATGGCCGTGAGAGAGCTCGAATGGAATGGCCCCAGTCTGCTGCCCGCGGGCTTTTTTGCGCGACCCGCCGAGCAGGTGGCACCCGAACTGGTCGGTTGCCGGCTGGTCAGGCGCCTCGACGACGGCGGCCTGCTGAGCGGGCTGATCGTCGAGACGGAGGCCTATTCCCAGGAGGAACCCGCCTGCCACGGCCACCGGCGTCGTTCCCCCAGCAACGAAACGCTGTTTGGTGAGCCAGGTCGTTTCTATGTGTATGTGAGCTATGGCATCCACCACTGCGTCAACGTGGTGACGGGGCGATCCGACTGGGCCAACGGCGTGTTGCTGCGGGCTGTGGCCGTGCCCGGGGAGCCCGAGCGGGTGGCGGCCGGTCCGGCCCTGCTGGCCAGGCGCTTCGGTCTTGACCGCCGCCATGACGGCCTGCCCGTGCATCCAGCCTCGGGCCTGTGGCTGGCGCCCCGGCCCAGCACCCTGGGCCCTGCACCGGTGCTCACCCAGGCCCAGCGGATCGGCATCCGCGAGGGCAGAGAGCTGCTCTGGCGCTGGTATCTCCGCTCCAGCCGCAGCGTCAGCCGCCGTGCTCCAGGCGATCGCCAACCCCCCCGGCCCGGGGTGGCACTGGAGCCGTCAGGCGTCGGCCTCTAGGTTGTGGATGCGTGCGCTTCCCGCGTCTTGAGCAGCTGGGGTCACCGGCATGTGATCGATCTGGCGGCCTTCTCGCTCGAGGACTTCACCATGGTGCTGGAGCTGGCCCAGCGGTTCCGCACCATGCCGCTCACCGGTGCCCGCAGGCTCCCGGCCCTGCAGGGCCGGATGATGACGAGTCTGTTCTTCGAGCCGAGCACGCGCACCCGCAGCAGCTTCGAGCTGGCCGCCCGTCGGCTGTCCGCCGACGTCCAGAGTTTTTCTCCGGCCTCGAGTTCCCTCTCCAAGGGAGAGAGCCTGCTCGATACGGCCCGCACCTACGTGGCGATGGGCGCCGATGTGCTGGTGGTCCGCCACCGCTGCGCCGGGGTTCCCCAGCAGCTGGCGGAGGACCTCGACAGGGCTGGCGAACGGGTGGCGGTGCTCAATGCCGGCGATGGGCTGCACAGCCATCCCAGCCAGGGGCTGCTGGACCTGTTCACCCTGGCCCGCCACTTCGCTCCGGAGGCCCCAACCCCGGAGGTGCTGCGGGGCAAGCGGATCGTGATCGTGGGAGATGTGCTGCACTCCCGGGTGGCCCGCTCCAATCTCTGGGCCCTCACCGCCTGTGGCGTGGATGTGGTGCTGTGCGGCCCTCCCACCCTGGTCCCCGCCGAGTTCGCCGCCTTCGTGGCGGCACCGCCTCCCGGTCAGGCGGCCGATCCGGTGGCCCGACGCGGTTCGGTGCGGGTCAGCCGTGACCTGGATGCGGCCCTGGCCGGGGCCGATGCGGTCATGACGCTGAGGCTGCAGAAGGAACGCATGCGTGAGCACCTGCTCACCAGCCTGGAGGCCTACCACCGGGCCTATGGGCTGACGCACCGACGCCTGGCCGGTTGCGGCCGGACCATTCCGGTGCTCCATCCCGGGCCGGTGAACCGCGGAGTGGAGATCGCCGGTGCGCTGCTGGATGATCCGGCCCTCAGCCTGGTGGAGGAACAGGTCCGCAACGGGATCCCGATGCGGATGGCCCTGCTTTACCTGCTGGCGGCGGAAGCCATGGCCCCGGCCGAATTCACAGCAGTTTGAAGCCATCCAGCAGCAACCCGTAGAGCAGGCCGATGCGGGCCATGTCCAGGAGGCTGAGGCCCAGCGCCCCCCGCTGCTGTTGCAGCAGGGGTCTCCGGGCGCGGATCGCGATCTCCATGGCGGCGACGCAGACCAGGGCTCCGATCGGGTCAATCTGGGACAACTGTCCGCTGATCGAGGGCACCGCCCCCCCGATCGAAAAGCTGCCGAGCAGCACGATCAGCTGCAGCGACAGGCGGCGCCAGGGGTTCTCGGCCCAGGTCTGGAGCCGGGTTCCGGCCTCAGCGACCGTCTGCTGAAAGCGGGTCTGCTGGAGATTCGCCACGGGAAACAGGGGAAGACCGGGACGGGTCGAGGCAAGCGGTCAGGCATGGGCCCATCCGACGGGCGATTGGCGGCGGTTCTGAGCGTCGGCCCAGTCTGGGGTCTGGCGCGAGCCCTGGCCAGGACTTCGGATCCCGTTGCCGGGGAACAGCCTCGAGCGGATCGCCCCCCGCACGGATCAGCAACAGCACGGGTCAGCAACAGCACGGGTCACCAACCGGACGGGTTCCAACCGGACGGGCTATCCACAGGACGGGCTATCCACAGGACGGGCTATCCACAGGACGGATCACCTACAGGAGAATTCCGTTCCGATCGGATGTCTCCGGGAAGGATGTCCCACCTGACAGGAATCTCCCACAATGGAGGTCAGGATCGGGATGGAGGTCAGGATCGGGGCGATGTCAGGAAAGGGGTTGGCAGGGGGGGAAGCGATTGGATGATCCCCATCACCCGACCCGACCCTGCCACCACTTGTCTACACCATCTCTGGCGTGTTGACAGCAGTTCCCCGCTACTGATAGGGGATTCCAATGAAAAAAGCCCGGTGCACCTGCGGGGCCGGGCCGGATGATGGGGACGCCGTTAAAGAAGCGTTCCGAGTTGTGAAGAGCAAGGGGCTGGGGCCGTTTACCGGAGCGTCCCCTGAGGCCCTTGACGCCCGAGGGTGCAGCGCAAGGGCTGGACTCAGCTGTCGCTCTCCTTCTT
Organism: Aphanothece microscopica RSMan92; assembly: GCF_046613545.2. NCBI lineage: Bacteria > Bacillati > Cyanobacteriota > Cyanophyceae > Chroococcales > Aphanothecaceae > Aphanothece > Aphanothece microscopica. The sequence goes on from NZ_JBKKKY020000008.1 coordinate 75,620, forward strand.
GCGGGAGGACTTCCCCTCGAGCAGTTCGAGCAGCGCTTCCATCTGGGCCATCACGCCGCGGACCTCGCCCGCCTCGGGGAGGAGCCCGTCTTCCATCACGCCCTGATGCATTTCGCGGAGCTCCTGGCGGATGTAGCGCAGGTGGCTGACCACCTGTTCGCGCTTGGACTGCGACATGAATGGACGACGGCTGTGCCGTCTCTTTTACCCTATCGCCGGCAGGCTAGGGGTCAGCGCTGGCCGAATCGGGCCCTGGCCTGCGCGTAGAAGGCCGCATCGATACCGTCGAGCCCCGCTTCTCGGGCCATGGCTTCAACCCTTTTGCGGACGGCTGGCCTGACGAAGAAGGGCACCTCCTTCAGGTGTTGCTCTGCTTCGGGCGTCCAGGGGATCAAGGGCCGGGCGTCCAGTTCGTGAGCTCGAATGGAGAATAGGGGACTCGAACCCCTGACCTCTGCGGTGCGATCGCAGCGCTCTACCAGCTGAGCTAATTCCCCCTTCAGCCACCCATTATCTCCCTCGACTCCCATGACCGCGTCGATCACACCGGAACGGCTGGCCGCTTTCGACGAAGCCATGGCGGCGGAACTGGCTCGGCGCCTTGAGGAGGACGACTACCCCTCCCCCTTTGACGGACTCACCGACTGGCATCTGATGCGGGCCCTGGCGATCCACAGGCCTGAGCTGGCCCGTCCCTATGTCCACCTGGTGGATCAGGAGCCCTTTGATGAAGACTGATCCGCTGGCGGGGCGGCGGATTCTGGTCGGCATCAGCGGCAGCATCGCCGCCGTCAAGGCCCCCCTGCTCGTGAGTGCCCTGGTCCAGCGCGGTGCGGAGGTGCGCTGTGTGCTGACTCCCAGCGCCGAGCGGCTGGTGAGTGCGGAGGCCCTGGCCTGCCTGAGTCGCCAGCCCTGCGCCCTGGAGGCGGATCAGTGGAGCCATCGCACCTCCCGGCCTCTCCACATCGACCTGGCCGAATGGGCTGAGCTGGTGCTGCTCGCACCCCTGAGCGCCACCACCCTGGCCCGCTGGGTCCACGGCCTCGGCGACACCCTGCTGGCCAGCACCCTGCTGGCCTGCGAGGTGCCCGTTCTGGCGGCCGCCGCGATGAACACCGGCATGTGGGAGTCGCCCGGGGTCCGCGAGAACTGGACGCGCCTCGGGGCTTTCCCCCGGGTCCTGCCGCTTGGGCCCTCCGAGGGTCTGCTGGCCTGTGATCGCCAGGGGCAGGGCCGGATGGCCGCGCCGGAGCTGCTGCTGCTGGCCCTCGAATCGCTTGTGCTGCGGGGCTGGGAGCGGGACTGGCAGGGGCGGCGTCTTCTCGTGAGCGCAGGGCCCACCCGGGAGCCCCTCGACCCGGCCCGCTGCCTCACCAACCCCAGCAGCGGACGGATGGGGGTGCTGCTGGCTCAGGCCGCCCGACTGCGGGGCGCCCGTGTGGACCTGGTCCACGGTCCCCTGGCCGTGGAGCCGGGCTGGCTCGAGGGGCTCGCCTGCCATCCGGTGCGGACCGCGGCCGAGATGGCCGTGGCCCTCGCGGCGAACCAGCCGGAGGCCGATGCGATCGCCATGGCGGCGGCGGTCGCCGACCACCGCAGGGCCGAACCGCTGGCGGAGAAGCTGGGCAAGCGGGAGCTGGAGCAGGCCCTCTGCAGCGGCTGGGAGGCGGTGCCGGACCTGTTGATGGAGCTCGTTGCCCATCGTCCGGCGGGGCAGCGGATTCTGGGTTTTGCGGCCCAGTCCGGCGCTGTGCTGGAGCAGGCCCGGCTGAAGTTCCGGCGCAAGGGCTGTGATCTGCTGTTCGCCAACCCGATCGATCGGCCCGGCCTTGGCTTCGGGGCCGAGCAGACCATGGGGTGGCTGCTGGGCCCTGGCGATGCGGTGGAGCCGCTGGAGGCCGACTCCAAGCACGCGATCGCCCATCGCCTGCTCACGGCGTTGCTGATGTTCAGGCCGCCAGCTGATGCGGATCCTGCGGCGGCGCCGGGCTGGAGGATTCCAGCGGAGCGGGAGCCTCGGCCTGTTCCCGCTGCAGCAGATCCATGAACGTGCGCAGCTGCAGCCTCGGGATGTAAGGCCAGCCACCGCTCTGCTCCATCTGGCGCAGCAGGGTGAAGAGATGGTTGCGATCGGCGGGGAGGCTGGTCCGGAAGGGGCCGTCCTGAATCGTCCGGTGCAGCTGCTCCAGCTGGCGCAGCAGGGCGAGCAGGCCCTCGGGCTGCTCGGCGAGCTCATCGGCCAGGCTGGCCACCTGGTTCACCAGGCTGTCGAGGTGGTTCTGCTGGTCGGCTGTCAGGGCCATATTCCGGTTCGCGCGCGGGTTGATTCGGCTCTCGGATAAAGGTTGTTGAGAGCCGCGACATCGTACGGGGAATCAGGGTTTTGCACCGGTAGGATCCGCCCCAGCCCAGTTCCTGCCCCCTCTCTGCGGCGTTCTCCCCATGCGTTTTCGTCCTCTGCTGGCCCTCGCCCTGGCGCTGTGCCTGACCCTGGTGACCGCCTGCAGCGGTGGGGCCAAGGCCGGGGACCGTTCCAGCCTCACCTACGACGACATCCACAACACCGGTCTGGCCAATGACTGCCCGACCCTCCCGGATTCGGCCCGCGGATCCATTGCCCTCGACCCCTCCGGTGACTACAAGCTGCAGGAGATCTGCATGCACCCCAGCGAGGTCTATGTGAAGGGAGAGCCCGCCAACAAGCGGCAGGAGTCCCAGTTCGTCGCCGGCAAGATCCTCACCCGCTACACCACCAGCCTTGATCAGGTCTACGGCGATCTCAACGTGACCGGGGGCGGCCTGAGCTTCAAGGAGCTGGGCGGCCTCGACTTCCAGCTGATCACCGTGCTGCTGCCCGGTGGGGAAGAGGTGCCGTTCGTCTTCTCCAGCAAGGAACTCGAGGCCAAGGCTGACGGAGCCTCCATCAGCACCAGCACCGACTTCACGGGCAGCTACCGCGTGCCGAGCTACCGGACCTCCAACTTCCTGGATCCGAAGGCCCGGGGCCTCACCACCGGCTACAGCAGTGCCGTGGGCCTGGTGCCGGCCGGAGACGACTTCACGGGTGAGACCGTGAAGCGTTATGTGGACGGTACCGGCACCATGGACCTCTCCATCACCAAGGTCGATCCCGCCACCGGCGAGTTCGCCGGCGTGTTCACGGCCATCCAGCCGTCTGACACCGACATGGGCACCAAGCAGGCCCTGGACGTCAAGATCACCGGACAGCTCTACGGTCGCCTGGAGAAGGCCTGAGCGCGCCAGCTGCCGGCCCGTCCATCGGCCGTCCACTCCCCGGGGGCCTGAGGGTCCCCTTTTCCCGGGGGGCCTGAAGGCCCCCTTTTTCTATGGAATGGCCCCGGTCTGGGAGAATCCAGCCCGATCCACGTCCGACGCGTCCGATGTCCGCCACCCTCACCACCGGTCTGATTGCACCCCATGGCGGGTCGCTCGTCGATCTGATGGTGACCGAGGGGCAGCGGGAGGCGGTGCGGGCCAGTGCGGATCGGCGGGTCGAGTGCAGCGACCGCAATGCCTGCGATGTCGAGTTGCTCGTGGTGGGGGGCTTCTCGCCCCTGCGGGGCTTCATGCACCAGGAGGACTATGACGCGGTGGTGGCGACGAACCGCACCACCAGTGGCCTGTTGTTCGGCCTGCCGATCGTCTTCGACACCGACGACGAGAGCATCGCCATCGGCGACCGGTTGCTGCTGACTTACCACGGCCAGGAACTCGCCGTGTTCACCGTCGAGAGCAAGTGGGAGCCCGACAAGGCCAGGGAGGCCCAGGGCTGCTACGGCACCACCTCGATCGAGCATCCCGCCGTGCGGATGATCAGCGGCGAGCGGGGCCGTTTCTACCTGGGGGGACAGCTTCAGGGGCTGGAGCTGCCCCGGCGGGTGTTCCCCTGCAAGACCCCGGCGGAGGTGCGGGCCACGCTGCCCGAAGGCCAGAGCGTGGTGGCGTTCCAGTGCCGCAATCCCATTCACCGTGCCCACTACGAACTGTTCACCCGGGCGCTCGATGCCGGCAACGTGAGCGCCCAGGGAGTCGTGCTGGTGCACCCCACCTGCGGGCCCACCCAGGATGACGACATCGCCGGAGCGGTGCGCTTCCAGACCTACGAGCGCCTGGCGGCCGAGGTCGACAACCCTCGCATCCGCTGGGCCTACCTGCCCTACTCGATGCACATGGCCGGTCCCCGGGAGGCCCTGCAGCACATGATCATCCGCAAGAACTACGGCTGCACCCACTTCATCATCGGTCGGGACATGGCGGGCTGCAAATCCAGCCTCACCGGCGAAGATTTCTATGGGCCGTATCAGGCCCAGGACTTCGCCCGCGACAACGCCACCGAGCTGGGCATGGAGACCGTGCCCTCCCTCAACCTCGTCTACACCGAGGAGGAGGGCTACGTGACCGCGGAGCATGCCGAGGCGCGGGGTCTCCATGTGAAGAAGCTGAGCGGCACCCAGTTCCGCCAGATGCTGCGGGGCGGCGAGGAGATCCCCGAATGGTTCGCCTTCCGTAGTGTGGTCGAGGTGCTTCGGGCTGCGGCCTGACGCCCCGCCCGGCCTCCGGGCCCGGGGGCCGGTTAACATTCTGTTACTTCTTTCTCAGCTGAGGCGTGGCCGTGAAAAAACGTTGGCGCAACGCGGGTCTGTACGTCCTCCTGGTGGTCGTCCTGATCGCCGTGGGCACGGCCTTCCTCGATCGCCCCGATCCGGCCAATGCTCCGCGAACGCTGCGTTACAGCGACTTCGTCGAGGCCGTCCAGGACAACGAAGTCTCCCGGGTGGTGATCTCC